>JAAWIL010000034.1 GCA_022796315.1 Oscillibacter sp.
AGCCTGAAACAATCGCAAATCAATAAGCCGGGCATTCAGATTGACCGCCACTATAACAATGATTTTGCTCCCGTAGCCGCTGAAATCGAAAACTTCCTACCGAAGTAATGGGTGCCATGTTTTGCGGTCTCCGCCGTTTACGGCGGCGTGCAAAACGATTTCCATCCAATGGCATGATTTCGGGCCTCCAGGGCCCGTGCCCCTTCCCCTCCGGAAATCCATTTACACCGTTGGGGATCTGTGGTAAAATAAGCTTCAATACGCGCGGAATGGTCCAGCCATTCCCGTCACCCGCCGCAGACCCTGCGGCAGAACGCTGGAGGAACAACCCATGCGAATGCGCAAAAAGAAAAACCTGATCCCCCGGATGGAGCGCTGCGCCGCCCGCCTGATCCAGGACCCCGCAGCCTACGCCGGCCGCTGGCGGGACCTGATGCCCGCCGCCCGGGAACTGCGGCTGGAGCTGGGCTGCGGCAAGGGCCGCTTCACCGCCGGCACCGCCGGGGCGGAGCCAGACGTGCTCTTTGTGGCCGTGGAGGTGGTGCCGGACGCCATGGTGGTGGCCATGGAGCGCTGCGCCGCCCAGGGTCTGGAGAATGTCTTTTTCATCGACGCCAACGCCGACCAGCTGCCGAAGTTCTTCGCCCCCGGCGAGGTGGACCGGATCTATCTGAACTTCTCCGACCCCTGGCCCGGCAACCGCCACGCCAAGCGCCGCCTCACCCACGGGAACTTCCTGAAGCTCTACCGCCAGGTGCTGAAACCGGAGGGCCAGATCCATTTCAAAACCGACAATCAGCCCCTCTTTGAGTTCTCCGTGGAGGAAATCCCTCAGTTTGGCTTCCGCCTGTCGGAGGTCACTCGAAATCTCCATGAGCATGGCCCCGTAGGCGTCATGACGGACTACGAGGCGAAGTTCTACGAGCAGGGTCTCCCCATCAACCGCTGTGTCGCCACCATGGAGCCCTGGGAGGAGCCCTTCCCCGCCAATCCCAAGGCCGTCAAGAGCCGCTGGCTGGACGCCTTCGCCGATGGCGTCCCGGAGGCGGACCTGGGCAAGCGCGTCCTGGCGGAGGGAAGCTACCTCTGGCACCTCTTCTCCTGGAACCTGGTCCCCTGCCTGGAGGGAGACGCGGCCCGCCAGGCCCTGGAGGCCCGCCGGGGCGAGGAAATCTACCTCTTCTATTGTGAATACCCGCCCCAGGGCCTTCCCCCGGTCCGCCCCGTCTCCTGGGAGGAGCTCCCCGCCCTCCTGGCCCCGGAGCCGCCCACCATGGACGGCGCGGACTGGTACCTGATGGACCGGAACTTCACCTGGACCTATGCCCAGACCCACGAGGCGGCCTGCGGCCCCTACTTCCACGCCGCCCCCCAGTATAGTCAAACCACTTGAAAATCGGTGCCCGATTTTCAAAGCGGGCTTTGCCTATGAAGTCTGCCTCAGGCCGCTTCGCGGCCTCTGCGGCAACTATAACCTGCTTTCTGCGCGAAAAAAGGACTTCGGAGCCCTCCGAAGTCCTTTTTATCTGCTTGATTTATGCCTTCTTGGCGATCTCGGTCAGCTGGGTAAAGGCAGCGGCGTCGTTGATGGCCATCTCCGCCAGCATCTTCCGGTTGATCTCAATCCCGGCCACCTTCAGGCCGTGCATGAAGGTGGAGTAGTTCATCCCGTTGAGCTTGCAGGCGGCGGAGATCCGGGTGATCCACAGGGCCCGGAAGTCGCGCTTCTTCAGCCGGCGGCCGGTGTACGCCTGGGTCAGGGCCTTCATGACCGCCTCGTTGGCAACGTGGAAGTGCTTGGAGCGGGAACCCCAGTAGCCCTTCGCCATCTTCATGGTTTTATTTCTTCTCTTGCGCGTCATCATCGCGCCTTTGACTCTAGCCATTGTAAAAGCCTCCTCTTCTCAACGTCCTTACTTGTAGGGAATCATCTTGCGCACGGCGTCCACATTGGTGGCGTCGGCATAGCCGCCGGCCCGCAGGCGGCGGGTGCGCTTGGTATCCTTCTTGGTGAGGATGTGACTCTTAAAGGCCTTGGCGCGCTTGACTTTGCCGGTCTTCGTGAGGTTAAATCTCTTCTTGGCACCGCTATGAGTCTTCAGTTTCGGCATCGTAGTTAGCTCCTTCCGTGTATTAAAAAATCTGTTACTTTCCACCCTTGGGAGAGAGGAAGATGGACATCATCCGCCCCTCCAGCTTCGCGCCCTTGTCCAGACTGGCAATTTCGGCACATTGTTCGGCGAACTTGTCAAGCAGTCCCCTACCGATGTCGGTGTGGGCCATTTCCCGCCCGCGGAAGCGCACGGAGACCTTGACACGATTGCCGTCGGCAATGAACTTCTGGGCGTTTTTCAGCTTCGTATTGAAGTCTCCAACATCAATGCCCGGAGACATGCGGATCTCCTTGATCTCCACCACATGCTGGTTCTTTCTGGCTTCCTTCTCCCGCTTGCTCTGTTCAAACCGGAACTTCCCGTAGTTCATCAGCTTGCACACCGGGGGGGTGGCCTGGGGAGAGATCTTGACCAGATCCAGTCCCTGTTCGTCGGCAATCTTCAGCGCCGCGTCAGCTGCCATAATGCCCAGCTGCTCGCCCTGAGAACCGATCAGGCGGATCTCCTTGTCGCGAATGTCCTCATTCAGTTCATGCACTTGCTTACTAATGGTCGAAACACCTCCGTCCTAAAATCACAAAACGCGGACGCCCTGACGGCACCCGCGTGAAAACAAACCGCCCGCAGGGCAGTTCGCGAAACTCACTGTAAACCTCTTCGCCCAGGGCTGGAGGTGAGGCGGATGCAATCGCCCTCTTTGTTTTGCTGGCTTAGTGTATCACTCCCCGCCCCCAATGTCAAGCCTTTTTTTATTTGGGGCGTGTTTTGCAGAACCCAACAGATAAATGTGCATTCGGACACACCCCCCAAGACATCCTGCTTGACAAAGCTTGACAAATTGCGGCAACTGTGCCTATAATATAGTGGAGGTAAATATACCTAAATTCAAGGAATCACGCCTCCAGAATCCCTTGTTTTCCCACAGATGTGGTTCCTTCTCCCCCTGTTCGCCCTGGGCGGCAAGGGAATCAACCATTTTTTAGAAAACAAGTGCGTTTTTTGTGCGCTTGTCCGGAATCCCTAATTTTCCCAATAAAGAAAACTTTTTGTGAACGGGAACCTTCTTCCCTGTCTCTGCTGATCATCCGCAGCCGCGCGTCACGGGCTCCATGCCCCTCCTGGCGCGGGCGGAGAAAGGAGCAATCATGTCCATCATCGGGATTGATCTGGGAACCACCAACTCCCTGGCCTGCGTCTACCGCAACAGCCGGGCGGAGCTGATCCCCAATGAATTGGGAGAATATAAAACCAGCAGCGCCGTCAGCGTGTTGGAGGACGGCAGCGTCCTGGTGGGCGCGGCGGCCAAGGAGCGTCTGATCTCCCACCCGGAGTCCACCGCCGCCGGCTTCAAAGTCTGGATGGGCACCGACCGCATCACCACCCTGGGCGCCCTCAGCTTCAAGCCGGAGGAGCTCTCTGCCCTGGTTCTCCGCCAGCTCCTCCAGGACGCCCAGCGCTACCTCGGCGAGCCGGTGGAGGAGGCCGTCATCAGCGTCCCCGCCTATTTCAACGACGACCAGCGCTGCGCCACCAAGCTGGCGGCCCAGCTGGCCGGGCTGACGGTCAAGCGCCTCATCAACGAGCCCTCCGCCGCCGCGCTCTGCCACCGCCACGCCATCAGCGGCGGGGACTGCCGGATGATGATTGTGGATTTTGGCGGCGGCACCCTGGACGTGAGCATTGTAGACTGCTTTGAGAACATCATTGAGATCACCGCCATCGCCGGGGACAACCACCTGGGCGGCGACGACATCGACCAGGTGATCGTGGAGCACTTCTGCCGGGAGAACGGCCTCTCCCTGACCGCGCTGTCCCCGGGCGCCCGGGCCTCCCTCTTCCGGCAGGCAGAGACCGCCAAGATCGCCCTCTCCGGCGCCCCGGCGGCCATGATCTCCCTCCAGCAGGGCGGACAGCAGTCCGGCCTGCTGCTGACGCGGCCCCTGCTGACCCAGCTGTGCGAGCCCATCTTCCAGCGGGTCCGCCAAGTCATCAGCCAGGCCGTGCGGGACCGGGACCGGGTGGGGCGGATCGACGACGTGGTCCTGGTGGGCGGGTCCGCCCAGCTGACGGTCCTGGGCGATTTTCTGGAGGAGCTCTTCGGGCGCCGGCCCGCGGTGGCGGCGGGGCCCGATGAGATTGTGGCCCTGGGCGTGGGGCTGTGCGCGGGGATCAAGGAGCGGGCCGAGGACCTGCGGGACCTGGTGATGACCGACGTGTGCCCCTTCTCCCTGGGCGTCGCCACCTACAACGATCTCCACGACAAGACGCCCCATATGGCCTTCCTGATCCAGCGGAGCAGTATGCTGCCCGCCAGCCGTCAGGAGACCTTTTATACCCTCCAGAGCAACCAGCAGGCCCTCCGGTTTGAGATCTACCAGGGGGAGGGCTATTTCGCCTCGGAAAACCTGAAGCTGGGGGAGCTGGAAGTCCAGGTACCCCCGGGGACGGCGGGAGAACAGTCCGCCGCCGTCACCTTTACTTATGATATTGACGGCATCCTGCATGTCAGCGCCCGCAGCAGCGGCGGGGACTACCGGGACCGGCTGATCCTGAACTCCCGCCTGCACCTGACGGAGGAGGAACGGGCCCAGGCCCTGGAGCGGATCTCCCAGATCCGCCTGGCCGCCCAGGGGACTCAGCGGGAGCGCTATCTGCTGGAGAAGGCCCTGAGCCTCTACCAGCAGTCCACCGGGCGCCTGCGGGAGGCCATCGCCCACCTGATCCGCCACTTCCAGGCCAACCTGGAGCAGGGGGACCGCATCTCCCGGGAGCGGGTGTACCGGCATGTCCAGAAGCAGCTGGAGCAGTTCCAGCACTATTTCCAGTCCGACCCCTTCGCCGAGGACTTTTGGGCCGATCCGGAGGAGCTGGAGGATACCGACGAGGATACCGAAGACGAGGAGTGAGCCGATGGAAGCCATGTGGAGTCTTTTGGGTCTGGAGCCCACCCGGGATATCTCCGCCATCAAGCGCGCCTATGCCAGCCAGACCAAGCTCTATCATCCAGAGGAAAATCTGGAGATGTTTCTCCAACTGCGGAACGCCTACCAGACCGCCCTGGCCTATGCCGGGGGCCGGACGCCGGAGAACCAGCGGGCCGTGCCGCCTCCCCGGCGGGAGGACCCCTCCGGCGTGGGGGAACCCCTGGGCTGGTTCCTGCCCGAGGAGACGCCGGAGCATCTCCCCAATCCCTGCCGGGACCACCCGGCCGTCCGGCAGTTCCTGGAGCTCTATACCGGGCCGAGGCGCAGGGACCCCAAGGCCTGGCTGGACTACTTCACCTCCTCCCCCTTCCTGGAGCTCACCTGGAACCCCCAGTTTACCGCCCTGCTCTTGGAGCACACCCGCCGTCTGGAGCGGGACTATCCCCCTACCCGGGAGTTTCTCACCTGGCTGTATGTGGCCTATCAGTTCACCGCCACCCGGCGGACGCTGTTGGACGCCGCTTCCGGAACGGAGCGTTCGGAAATTCAGTTTCAGCTCTACGAGGGGGCCAACTTTGACGGCATCGACTCCATTCTGCGGATCGCCGCCAGAGGCCCGGTGCCCAAGCGGCCCAACGGAAACGCCCAGGCCATTCTGAACAGTTTCTCGGAGTACCACCACCTGGTCAAGCTGGCGGAGCGGGGCATCTGGGACGAGCAGTCTACCGGGGAGTACAGCCACATCGTAGGCCGCTACGTCATGGCCTACATCTCAGAAAAATGCGAGCACCGGGGCGCGGTGGACGTGGAGCGCCACCCCGCCGGTCTTCGGGTGTTCACCCACTTCTTTGAGGAGCAAACCCTGCCGGAGGAGCTCTACCGCATCCTCTGGCAGCGCCTGGACCTGAAAAACGCCCTCATGGGCCGGGCCAAGGTCCTCTATGGACGCCTGCGGGAGCTGGTGCTGGAGCGGGCGCCGGAGGTTGCCGGCGAGGCGGCGGAGAACTTCCGGGAGCTGAACCGGGCCCATCTGGACTACTCGGTCCAGCGCCGGGGCGGCGACCCGGAGCAGGAGCGCCGGCGGACCGACGCCTTCTTCTCCCGGGAGGATCTCCAGCGGGCCCTGCGGAGCCGCCGCTTCGTGGAGGAAAACGTCCTGCGCACCTGGACCGCCGACTGGGTTCACGAGGACTTCCTGCGGCGGATTCTCTCCTTCTACCGGAGCAATCCAGACGCCCCCTGCGCCGCCCAGGCCGTGGCCCGGGCCGAGCAGTCCCTGCGTCTCCAGGCCCTCCGGCGCAGAACCCAGGAGGACGGGGATACTCCCCTGCCCCAGGCGCCCGACCTGGCCTCCCGGCCCTTCTTCCGCCACTGGCTCAACACGGCCCTGTACGCTGCCCGGAACCCGGAGACGGGCCGCCCCCTCTGGGAGTACCTGGAGCAGGAACTGCCCTACCTCCCCGAGTGGAGCCGGCGGTTCCTGGACGGCGGAGACGGCACGCCCGTCCCCCGGCGCCTGTCCTTTTCCTTTGACGGCCGTCAGGCGGAGATCCGCTTCCATCTGCGGTATGTGGAGATCTCCCTGGACGGCGAGCCCATCCGCCGGCCCTGCCTGGACTGGGGAACCCTGAGGGCCCTGACGGACCCCAATCAGTTCTTCTTTCTGTTGCCTATCACCCTGGCCACTTATGACCGGTACGCCGCCGTCAAGGCGGAGATTCTGCGCCGCCTGCCGGAGACCGCCGCCCCGGAGGAGACCCGGGAGGACATCGCCTCCTTCCTGGCCGGTTCCGTCTGCCGCCGGCCCCTGCCGGAGCCCGGAGGCACCCCCGTTCCCCCGGAGGACGTCCTTCCCCTGGAGTGGTTCGCCGAGGACGCCGAGGTGCTGTATGGGTGCAGCTGGCTGGCGCCGGACCGGACGCTGCTGTTCTTTGAGCAGACCTTCTCCGGCCGCCGCCCGGTCCGGGATGGCATCTACGAGCAGGTCCCCGACGCGGACGCCGCCGCCCAGCTGGCCGGCCATCTCCTGGAGGAGGCCGTCTCCCCCGCCGGGATTCCCCTCCACCTTCTGACCTGCCTGCCGGAGACCGTCTCCATCCTCCCGGAGGCCCCCGGCTCTCCCCCTCAGGAGCTCCGCTCCCCTCAGCCGGAGATGCTGGAGCAGCTGCTGAGCCGCTTCTCCGAGGGTCTTCTCCGGCGTCTGGAATTTTCCTGGAGCACCACCCTGCCGGCCCAGGAGTCCCCGGTCTATCCACCCCAGCGCTCTCTGGTCTTTCTGAAGGAGCCCGCGGGCTATGCCTGCCTCTACTTTGACGACCGGCGGGCCCAGTCCTTCGCCCTGATCCTGCAGCCGGACCTCTACTGGCGGGGCGAGGGCAGCGGCTTCATCCCCTTCCGCCTGGACCATCTCTTCCGCCATAACCTCCACCGCAGCTTCTCCGCCATCCGGCGGCAGCTGAGCACGGTGTTCCGCCAGGTCAGCTGCCCGGACGGAATCGAACTCCACGCCGGACAGATCTGGAGCTATGCTGTGAACGTCTATCACAGCCGCCACAAGTACAACCTGGATAAGCAGCTTCTGGGCGGCTTTCCCCCGGAGCGGGCCCGCAGCCGTTTGGACGCCAAGTTCTATCTCTCCGTCTACCCGAATCTGGCCGTCTGCAAAGACGCGGCGGGAAACCTCCGGCCGCTGCGCTTGGGCGAGATGAACCGGGACCGGCTCCAGCAGATCCTGCTGCAGGCCATGCGCGGCGCTCTGCAAACGCTCCGGCTGACCTGGGGCACGGAGCCGGAACAGCAGACGCATCTGGTCCTTTTGCAGGACCAGGGCCGGTTCCTCCTGGCCCTTCTTCGGGACCGGCAGCGTCTGGCGGAGTTCCGTGTGGCGGACGAGCGCGCCTATTTGGACGCGGAAGGCTCAAAATACCCCCGAGGAGCATTCCTTGGCCGGAGCGTCCCCGCCTATCTGATTTTCAGCGATTCCGCCGCTTTACGCAATCCTCTGGAGCTGATTCTGGCCAAAATAGACCGTCTGGAGCTCCTGGAGGAACAATTCGGGGCTTTCGCACCGGAGTGCCTGGATTCTCAGCGCCCCTACGAGGTCCTTCGGGGGGAATTGGTGGAGGATCTGTAGGATTTTTCCGAGAATCTCTGGAGAATCCCCGGAAAATAGTTAAAAAAACATCCCTTCCGGCAGGCGGCGGCGTAGCGCACTCTGCCGGAGGGGATGTTTTTGCCCGTTAGGTCTCTTTTTGGATCTGCCGGTACAGGCACTGGAGTCCGTCGGATAGGCCCCCCACTTTGTCGATCAGTCCCAGTTGGACCGCCTCCTCTCCGTAGATCACGCTGCCCACGTCGGAAGCCATGTCCTCCTTCTGGAGCATGAGGGACTGGAACTTCTCCCCGGAGATCCGGCTGTGACCGGAGACGAAGGCCACGATCCGCTCCTGGAGCCGCTGGAAATAGCTGTACGTCTGAGGCGCAGCGATGACGGTGCCGCTCATGCGGACCGGGTGAATCGTCATGGCGGCGGAGGGCACGGCAAAGCTGTGCTTCGCCGCCACGGCCAGGGGCACGCCGATGGAGTGGCTTCCGCCCAGAACGATGGAAACGGTGGGCTTGGTCATGCTGGCGATGAGCTCCGCAATGGCCAGACCCGCCTCCACGTCGCCGCCTACGGTGTTCAGCAAAAACAGCACACCCCGGATCTCCTCGGACTCCTCCAGCTTGGCCAGGAGGGGCAGGACGTGCTCATACTTGGTGGTCTTGGCGGAGCCGGCGGCGGTGGAGTGGCCCTCAATCTGGCCGATGATGGTCAGGCAGTAGATGTTGCCGTAGGGGGTATGGGTCATGGCGGAGCCAAAGTCCAGGATCGACTGGGCGGCGTCCTCTTTCTCCTTCCCCGGCTCGGTGTCCTTTGTGGGTTCGGTCATAAAATCCCTCGCTTTCTTCCGTAACATTTGCAGTCTTGCGGAAATTATACGGCAGGGATTGGCCCCTACTGGGTCTGCCGTTCTAAGGGGAATCCGGAGATTGTGGAAAGACAGGCGGCAGATTGCCGCCCCTACAGGGGAATCCGGAGATTGTGGAAAGACGGGCGGCAGATTGCCGCCCCTACAGGGGAATCCGGAGGTCGTGGAAAGACGGGCGGCAGATTGCCGCCCCTACAGGGCAAACCATCGTAAAATCCGTAATCCCCCCTCGTTCCCGGAACCCCCAAGCCGCAGGGGCGGGGACAGGGCCCGCCCCTGCGGCAGTTTCCGGTGATAAAATCCGTGTTAGGATACTCCAAAAAAATCAGGTGGCTTCCCTTTTCCTCTCCGCTGTGGTATACTGGTCCAACAGTACAGGGGCGCGTTTTTCCCTGTTCCCAGGGGTCGGGTTCTCCTGGACCCGCGCTTCCCCTGCCCATCTACTTTTTTCTCTTTTCTGGAGGTGGTTTCCTTGGCGCAGAAGCGGCGCATGGTTGTAAAAGTGGGTACCTCTACCCTGACGCACGACTCCGGAAGCCTGGATCTGCGGAGTATGGATCATCTGGCTCGGACACTCTCGGACCTTCGGGGACTGGGGCGGGAGATCATTCTGGTCTCCTCCGGCGCCATCGCCGTGGGCACCGCCAAGCTGGGGCTGCCGGAGCGGCCGGCAGAGCTGCGGATGAAACAGGCCGCGGCGGCGGTGGGACAGTGCCAGATGATGCACATCTACGACAAGCTCTTCTCGGAGTACAGCCAATCCGTGGCGCAGATCCTGCTGACCGGGGACGACGTGGAGGACCCGAGCCGGGCAGAGCACCTGCGCAGCACCTTCTCCGCCCTGCTGGAGATGGGAGTCATCCCGGTGGTGAATGAAAACGACTCCGTCTCCTCCGCCGAGATTGAGACGGGACACCACAAGGTCCTGGGCGACAACGACACCCTCTCCGCCATTGTGGCACAGCTGTGCCAGGCGGACCTGCTGGTGCTCCTCAGCGACATTGACGGGCTCTATGACGCCGACCCCCGGACCCACCAGTCGGCGAAGCTCCTGCATCAGGTGACGGAGCTGACCCCGGAGATCCTGGGGATGGCCGGCGGCGCGGGCTCCTGGCGGGGCACCGGCGGCATGGCCACCAAGCTCTCCGCCGCCCGGATCGCCATGGAGTCGGGCTGTGACATGGTCATCACCAACGGGGCCCGGATCGGGGACCTCTACGGCATCGCCGAGGGCCGGGACATCGGGACGCGGTTCCTGGCGGGAGGCCATCCCCGGACCGCCGCACCGCCCCGGGAACGGAGCGCGCCATGACGGAGCGGGAGAAGATGCTGGCGGGTCTCCCCTATGACTGCGGGGACCCGGAGCTGCTGGAGCAGTGGCACCGGGCCAAGGACCTGATCCGGGACTACAACCGGGCGGACTCCGCGGACCTCCAGGAAAAGGACCGCATCCTGACCGCGCTTCTGGGAGGACGGGGGAGGCATGTGTGGATTACGCCGCCGTTCTATGTGGACTACGGCTGCAACATCTACCTGGGAGACCGCTGCGAGATCAACATGAACTGCGTCTTTCTGGACGACAACCGGATCACCATCGGGCGGAACGCCCTGATCGCCCCCAGTGTGCAGATCTACACCGCCTTTCACCCCACGCATCCCCTGGACCGCTTCGGCGAGCCGAAGGAGGACGGCTCCTTCGCCTTCTGCCGGACCCTGACGGCCCCGGTGACCATCGGGGACAACGTGTGGATCGGCGGAGGCGCCATTGTCCTGCCCGGTGTGGAGATCGGTGACAATGTGGTGATCGGCGCGGGGAGCGTCGTCACCGGGGACATCCCCAGCGATACCATCGCCCTTGGAAATCCCTGCCGGCCGGTGCGGGAGAACCGTCCGGCCCTGTTGTGATAAAGGAGGCATTGCTATGACAGCATTACAGCGCCAGGGACAGGCGGCCAAGGCCGCGTCCTACGCCCTGGCTACCGCCGGGACGGCGAAGAAAAACGAAGCCCTGGAGGCCATCGCCCGGGTTTTGACGGAGCGCCGGGATCTGTGGCTGGCCGCCAACGCCGAGGACGTGGCCGCCGCCCGGGAATCCGGCATGGCCCCCGCCATGCTGGACCGGCTGACCCTGACGGAGGAGCGGATCGCCGGCATCGTGGAGGGCGTGCGTCAGGTCGTCGCCCTGCCGGACCCCATCGGCCGGGCGGACAAGACGGAGACCCGGCCCAACGGGCTCCTCATCAGCCGGCGGCGGGTGCCCCTGGGGGTCATCGCCATCATCTTTGAGGCCCGGCCCAACGTCACCGTGGACGCGGCGGCCCTGTGCCTGAAGTCCGGCAACGCCTGCATCCTCCGGGGAGGCCGGGAGGCCATCCGCTCCAACCGGTGCGTCAGCGCCCTCATGCGGGAGGCCCTGGCCTCGGCGGGGCTGCCGGAGGACTGCGTGTCCCTGGTCCAGGACACGGACCGGGAGACCGCCAGGGAGCTGATGCACCTGGATCAGTACGTGGATGTGCTGATCCCCCGGGGCGGCGCGGGACTCATCCGGGCGGTGGCCCAGGATGCCAGCGTGCCGGTGATCCGCACCGGCGAGGGAGTCTGCCACCTCTATGTGGACAGCGAGGCGGACCTGGACATGGCGGCCAGGGTCCTCCAGAACGCCAAGTGCTCCCGGCCCTCCGTGTGCAACGCCGTGGAGTGCGTGCTGGTTCACCGGGACATCGCGGCGGACTTCTGGCGGCGGGCCCTGCCCCTTCTGGAGCAGGTGGAGCTGCGGGCGGACCCGGCGGCCCGGGAGATCCTGGGAGAGCGGGCCGTGCCCGCGGAGGAATCCGACTGGGATGCGGAGTACGACGACTACATCCTGGCCGTCCGGACCGTGGACTGCCTGGAGGAGGCCATCCAGTTCATCAACCGGCACGGCACCCAGCACTCGGAGAGCATCCTGACCACCAACTACTTCAAGGCCCAGCGGTTCCTGGCCGCTGTGGACGCAGCGGCGGTGTACGTCAACGCCTCCACCCGGTTCACCGACGGCGGGGAGTTCGGCCTGGGGGCCGAGATCGGCATCTCCACCCAGAAGATGCACGCCCGGGGGCCCATGGGGCTGGAGGAGCTGACCAGCTGCAAGTATGTGGTCTACGGCGAGGGACAGGTACGCTGAGCATGGAGGATTTGAACGCGGCCCTGGCCTCCCTGGCCCGGAACGCCGTGCGGCTGTCCATTGGAACCGGGGAGGGGGCGGCCGTCGGGCGGTTCGGCGGGGCGCCGGACGTGCCGGAGGGGTTTGACTGGCCCCGGTTCGTGACGGATACCTATACAGACAGCGAAGTAAAGCCCCGGTCCCTGACCTTTTTGGCCCAGTTCGACTGCGCCGCCCTGGCTCCCCTGGACCGGGACGGACTGCTGCCCCGGGAGGGAGTTCTGTCCTTCTTCTATGAGACGGTCTCCCAGCGCTGGGGCTACGGGCCGGAGGACGCGGGCTGCGCCCGGGTGTACTGGTTCCCGAACCAAACAGCCCTGCGCCCGGCGGAGTTCCCGGCGGACCTGGAGGAATACTGCCGCTTCCCTGCCCTGCCCATCCAGGGGCGGGCGGTGACGGAGTATCCCGGCTACGAGGAGTTCGCCGGGCAGCTGGACCTCTTGAAGTCCTGCCAGAGGAAGGGGCAGAACCCCTGGGAGGTGTTCGGCGAGTTCCGGGCCGCTCAGCCGGATTACCGGGAGGTCCCGCCTCCCTGGCACCGGCTCCTGGGCTGGCCGGACATCATCCAGAGCGCCATAGCCCAGGAGTGCGCTCTGGTCAGCCGGGGATACGCCACAGGCAGGGGCTTTCAGGAGATTCCGGAGGCGGTGCTCCGGGAGACCGAGGGGGCATTTCTCGACGAGTGGCGGCTGCTGTTCCAGCTGGACAGCGGCGTCCCCGCGGGGGACTTCTCCCTGGAGTTCGGGGACAGCGGAAGCATCTATTTTTATATTCAGAAGGAGGACTTGGCGGCCCGGCGGTTTGACCGGGTGTGGCTGGTTCTCCAGTGCTGCTGAGAGGAGCGGAAAACAGGATGACCTTTGGATTCATCGGAACCGGGAACATGGGCGGGGCCCTGGCCCGGGCGGCCCGGCGGCGGCTGGAGGGAGAACAGATTCTCCTGGCCAACCGCACGGAGCGCAAAGCGGCGGCTCTGGCGGAGGAGCTGGGGGCGGCGCTGTCCAACAGCCGGACCATCGCGGAAAACGCGGACTATCTCTTTCTGGGCGTCAAGCCCCAGATGATGGGAGAGCTTCTGAAGAAGCTGTCTCCCGTCCTGGCGGAGCGGGAGAGCCGCTTCGTGCTGGTCTCCATGGCGGCGGGGCTGACCATCGCGGACATTCAGTCCATGGCCGGGTGGGACTGCCCCGTGATCCGCATCATGCCCAACACCCCCTGCTCCATCGGGGAGGGGATGATTCTCTACACCCCCGGTCCCGGCGTGACGGAGGCGGAGACGGCAGTTTTCCTGGAGGCCATGGCCGGGGCGGGGCGGTTCTCCCTCCTCCCGGAGGGGCTGATGGACGCGGGGTCCGCCGTGGCGGGCTGCGGGCCGGCCTTCGCGGACCTCTTCCTGGAGGCTCTGGCGGACGGGGGCGTGGCCTGCGGGCTTCCCAGAGCCCAGGCAATGGAGTTCGCCGCTCAGATGACCCTGGGCGCGGCCAAGCTGGCCCTGGAGTCCGGACGGCACCCCGGCGTGCTGAAGGACGCGGTGTGCTCCCCCGGCGGCACCACCATCCAGGGAGTGCGGACCCTGGAGCAGGCGGGGTTCCGGGGCGCGGTGATGGAGGCGGTGATCTCCGCCTATGAGAAGACTCTGTCACTGAAGCCTTGAGATGAGAAGGGGGCGCATCCCATGAGGATGCGCCCCCTCAGGCTGTCGAAAAAGTATTTTCGACAGCCTGAGCAAGTTTTCAGAACTTTGAAAAAGTTCTGAAAACTTATGATTTAAATGGTGCAGGGAACCCT
>JAAWIL010000035.1 GCA_022796315.1 Oscillibacter sp.
CGCAGGCATCCTGACGGATGGCAAGGATTTTTAACGCAGTCAGGGCGGATAATACGCCGCCAAGACATGCGCGGGGAGATTTTAAACAGGCTCTAAGGCGGCAGAGCCGCCAATCAAGGCAGATTTTCGCAGGCGGACTGTCGCCCGGCAAGAAAATCTAAAAAAGATCCGTTGTTTGGGCGTTCTGTCCTTTTTCAAACAAGGCCTAAGCATGCGGATTTCGTGATTCCAGATTGACCGGAAGTTTCCACGTATCCAATTCGACAGATCTCGCAGACTATCCCTAAAAGGAGGTCTGCCGCATGGAACACAGGGAACCCGCGCCCCTCTGGGAGCTCTTCCGCCTCACCGGCGAGCCCCTGGCCTATGTGCTATATTCGGCCGGCGAAAGGCGAAAACAATAACTATCTGTCATAAACAGGGGAGATGATTGCTCCCCGTACATAGAGGAGGGAGGCCGCCGTGGCGGGAACGCCCTACAGCGTCCTCCGCGGGCTGGTCCTGCGGGAGACGGAGACCAAGGAGAGCGACAAAATTCTGACCCTCCTGACGGCGGAGCGGGGCAAAGTCTCCGTGATCGCCCGGGGCGCCCGGCGGAAGGGCTGCAAATTCGCCGCCTGCGCCCAGTCCCTGGCCTACTCGGAGTGGACGCTGTACCAGCGGGGCCAGTGGGCCTACGCCAGCGAGGGAACCACCATCGAGCTCTTCCAGGGCCTGCGGCGGGACCTGGAGGCCATGGCCCTGGGGTTCTACTTCGCCGAGCTGACGGAGGCCGTCACCGTGGAGGAGGTTCCGGCGGAGGAACTGCTGCGCCATCTGCTGAACGGGCTGTATGCCCTTTCCGCTTTACAGCGCCCGCCGCTGCTGGTGAAGGCGGCCTTTGAGCTGAAGCTCCTCTGCCTCGCGGGCTACGAGCCCCTGGCGGAGGGCTGCGCCGTCTGCGGCGCGCCGGAGCCCCGGGAGCCCCGGCTGGATGTAACCCAGGGCGTTCTGCGCTGTGCCGCCTGCGGCGCGGGGGGCGGCAGGACCCTGCCCCTGTGCCGGGACTCTCTGGCGGCCCTGCGGCATATCCTTTACGGGGACTCCAAGCGCCTGTACGCCTTCTCCCTGGGCCAGGAGCCCCTGGAGCGGCTGTCCACGGCGGCGGAGCTCTTCACCGCCGCCCAGCTGGAGCGCGGGTTCCGGACCCTGGACTTTTACAAGAGTCTGTAGACCGAAAGAAGCGCTCCGCGCTTCGCCGCAGGCGGAACGTCCATTGCATCTTGTAATCGTTTTTAGAGATTCCTTCCGAACCGAAGGGCCGGAAGGACTCCGTGCCATGCTTTGCGGCTGCCGCCATTTATGGCGGCGGGCAAAACGGCTCAAATCAAAGATACGATTTCCAAAGTTAACATACGGAAATCATCCATACCAATCGGAGCAGGAACTGCGGCGAATGCTCCGCAAGCGCTGATTTCCTTGACAGGAGGAAGGACCCATGAGCGAACTGTTTGAAAAATCCATTCGGACCCTGGAGCTGCCCAGGGTTCTGGAAGTACTGGCGGACCAGGCCGTCAGCGCCGAGGCCAAGGCAAGGGCCCTGCGCCTGCGGCCCGAGACGGAGCCGGAGGAGGTCCTGCGCCTCCTGGACCAGACCGACGCGGCCAGAAGCATGATCGGCCTGCGGGGAAGTCCCTCCTTCTCCGGCGTGAAGCCGGTGGCGGAGGCCCTGGACCGGGCGGACCGGGGCGGCTCCCTGAACGGCCGCGAGCTGCTGACCATCGCGGAGCTGCTGACCGCCGCCCGCCGGGCCAGGGAGTACTTCAACGACGAGGCCGCGGAGAAGACGGCCATTGACCACCTCTTCCTCTCCCTCCATGGCAACCGCTTCCTGGAGGAGAAGATCAAGCGGTGTCTCCCCGACGAGGACACGGTGGCGGACGCCGCCTCCGGCGAGCTGGCGGAGATCCGCCGCCACATGCGGGCGGCCCAGGCCAAAAGCCGGCAGATCCTCCAGCGGATCATCTCCTCCCCCGCCTACTCCAAAATTTTGCAGGAGAGCCTGATTACCCAGCGGGACGGGCGGTTTGTGGTGCCCGTGAAGGCGGAGCACAAGGGGGACCTGCCGGGTCTGGTCCACGACGTGTCCTCCACCGGGGCCACCCTCTTCGTGGAGCCCATGGGGGTGGTCCAGGCCAACAATGAGTATGTGGAGCTGGAGGCCAAGGAGCAGAAGGAGATCGACCGGATTCTGGCGGAGCTGTCCGCCGAGGCGGCGGCCCACCGGGAGGACATCCAGTGGGACTACGACGCCCTGGTACACCTGGACCTGATCTTCGCCCGGGGCCAGCTGAGCTACCGGCTGGACGCCGTGCGGCCGGAGATCCGCCGGGACGGCGTCACCCGCCTGCGGAGGGCCCGCCACCCCCTGCTGGACCCGAAAAAGGCGGTGCCCATCGACCTGGAGCTGGGGGACGCCTTTGATACCCTGGTCATCACCGGCCCCAACACCGGCGGCAAGACCGTGAGCCTGAAGACCCTGGGTCTGCTGAGCCTCATGGCCCAGTGCGGCCTGCACATCCCGGCCGGCAGCGGCAGCGCCCTACCGGTCTACGGCTCCGTGCTGGCGGACATCGGCGACGAGCAGAGCATTGAGCAGAGCCTCTCCACCTTCTCCGCCCACATGGTGAACATTGTGGCGATTTTGGCGGAGGCGGACCGGCGGAGCCTCATTCTCTTCGACGAGCTGGGGGCCGGCACGGACCCGGTGGAGGGCGCGGCTCTGGCCATTGCCGTCATTGAGCGGACCCGGCAGGCGGGGGCCAGCATCGCCGCCACCACCCACTATGCGGAGCTCAAGACCTTCGCCATGACCACCGCCGGGGTGGAGAACGCCTCCTGCGAGTTCGACGTGGAGACCCTGAGCCCCACCTACCGGCTGCTGACCGGCATCCCCGGCAAGTCCAACGCCTTTGCCATCTCCCAGCGCCTGGGCCTGCCGGAGGACGTGATCGAGAGCGCCAAGGTGCAGATGAGCGGGGACAGCGTCCGGTTTGAGGATGTGCTGACCCAGCTGGAGGCCAAACGCCAGGCCCTGGAGAAGCGGGAGCAGGAGGCGGACCGCCTCTACCGCCAGCGGGAGGAGGACGCCCGCAAGGCCCGGGAGTTCCGGGAGCAGATGGAACGGGCCAAGGAAAATGCCCGGAGCCGGGGCGAGGCGGAGGCCAAGCGCATCCTCCGGGACGCCAAGGCCGCCGCCGACCAGACCTTCCACGAGCTGGCGGAGCTGCGGCGGAAGCAGGCCGCCGCCGAGGCCGCCCAGAACATCAATGACGCCCAGACCGCCATCCGGCAGGGCCTGAACCAGGCGGAGGAGCGCCTGCGGTCCCGGGACGATGTGCAGGCCCCCATCCCCAAGCCCAGCCGTCCCATCCGCCAGGGGGACCTGGTGGAGCTCCCCGGTGTGAAGACGCCGGCGGAGGTGGTGTCCGTAGGGAAGGACGGAACGCTGCAATTAAAATCCGGCGTATTGAAAATGAAGGCCAAGGCGGAGGAGGTCCGGCTCATTGAGGACGATGAGCGGGCCGCCCGGAAGACCTCCTCCCCCGCCCGCCGGAGCGCCGCCCCGTCCCTGCGGGCCTCCGCCGCCCGGGAGCTGGACATCCGGGGTCTGGAGACCCTGGAGGCGGAGTCTGTGGTGGAGACCTTCCTCTCCTCCGCTGTCATGGGGCGGCTGGAGACGGTGACCATCATCCATGGCAAGGGCACCGGAGCCCTGCGCAAGGCGGTTCACGCCATTTTGCGGCGGAACAAGGCGGTGAAGGAGTTCCGCCTGGGCATCTATGGCGAGGGGGAGAACGGCGTTACCGTGGTGACGCTGAAATAACCGCATACTCCCGATAGAGCGCCCGGAAAAAGTTCTTTTTGGTTCTTTTTCTTTCAAGAAAAAGAACAGAAAAAAAGCGCGGCCGCGCTGCGGCCGCCAGAAGACACACGCATAATCGTGCAGGATCATGATAAGGAATGCGGCCACGTCTGTGGCCGCATCTTTTTCATCCCACTTCCACCCCGCGCATCGCCGCAGACTCCCCGGGGGCGCCGCCCCCGGACCCCGGCAGGGGGAGAGCCTCCCCCTGCACCCCGGCGGACTAGGGCCGGTTCACCACCCCCACAAACAGGGGCAGACCGTCCACGCCGGTAATCACGAACAGGAAGGGCCGGTCCAGGACGAAGTCCACTTCCTCCTCCGGCGGCGCTCCGGCGCCGCACATGGACATCACCGTATAGGCCGCCGCGGTCACGCCCTCCTCGTCCACGGCCACCCGGGCGGCGTGCTCCGCCTGGGAGACGTAGATCCCCTCCACCTCCTTCGTCATAGGGGTGAAGTCCGACACCTGCGGGTCAAACACCTCCGTGATCCCCAGGGCCTGGAGGCCGGAGATCAGATCCAGGTCGGAGGACACGTCAAATTTCGGCATCGCCAGATTGACAATCAAGCCCTTTCTGTTGGCCCAGCCGTCCCACTTGTCGTCCATCAGCAGGAACTCCATCGCCTGGCCATCCGCCAGCAGGTCCTCCGGCGAGACCCCCTCGTCCGGGAGAAGGAAGGTCATGGTTCCGCCGTAGTTATCCAGCCCCACGGACACCGCCGAGAACCGCTCCCCCCAGAAATAGGTGTTGTTGCCGGACTGGTGCATAAAATCGCAGGTGAGGTCCCCCTCCGGCCCGTGAAAGACCTGGGGCGCCGTCCGGCTCTCCTGGAACTCGCTGCTCCACCGGGCCCGGAAGTAGATGGTGGAGGCCAGGGCCAGCACCGTCTCCGGGGCCAGCCTCAGCCCCGCCGCCTGCTCCTGCAAAAGCCCCCCGGTCTGTTGGCTGATCCAGTCCCGCAGGGCCTGGTCAAAGGCCGCGCTGCCCATCTCCCCCTGATAGGAGGATGCGTAGTACCGCTCCGCCAGGGTCTCCATGGTCTCCGGGACAAAGCGCACCTCCTGGTTCAGCCAGAGGGAGTTGGCCAGGATGCTGGTGGTGGCCCCGTCGTCGCAGTAGTTGGCCCTCCAGAGAAGCCCCGCCTGGGTTCGGAGGTCCTGGATGCTGTCCTGCCCCAGCAGGGTGAGGATCTGCTCCCGGCTGCTCCCCTCCGTCAGCTCCGCCAGCATGGAAAGGGCCATGCACACGTTCACCGGGGAGTACACCCGGTTCTCCCCCGCCCCGCCGGTGAGGAACTGCCGGATGCCGGCGGCAAAAAAGTCCTCCAGCCCGGCGCCGTAGTCCTCCGGCAGGTTCCGCCAGCGGGCCAGCTGGCTCTCCCACCAGGGTTCGTAGACCTCCTCAAAGCGTTTGTCGTCCCATTCGCCGCTGATGGGGTCTATATACTCCTCCTCGCTGGGATAGGGCGGCATCTCCGGGTACTCCGCCTCCGCCAGGGCGAAGGCGGATGCACTCATGCCGCTGCTGCCGGCGTCCGGCCGCAGAGCAACGCCCAGCAGCACCGCCAGGGCCAGCATCGCCGCCAGGGCGGACGTCCACCGCCGCCGGGTCCGCCTCTTCCGCGCCGCCCCCTCAATGAGATCATCCCGAATGTCGGTGATCCCGTCATAGATGTCCTCGTTGTTCATAAGTCCACTCCTTCCGCCTCTAAGGCCTTTCGCAGGGATGTCCGCAGGCGCAGCATCCGCTGGGCCATCTGGTTGGCCGTGCGGCCGGTCTCCTCCGCCAGCGCGCCGGCCGCCTCGCCGTACCAGTACCGCCGGATGAAGAGCCGCCGGTCCTCCGCCGGCAGACCGTCCAGCCAGCGGCTGATGAGCTCCCCAAGGACCCGGCGCTCCAGGCCCTCCTCCGCCGTCTCCCCGGCGGGCACGCAGTCCTCCAGCTCCGAGAGGAGCACCTCCATGCCGCCGCACCGCTTCTGAGCGCGGCCCGCCCGCCAGCGGCTGATGGAGAGGTTCCGCACGATCCGCCCCAGGAAGGCCCGGAGGGACCGGGGCTCCTCCGGCGGAATGGCGTTCCAGGCGGCGTGGTAGGTGTCGCTGACGCACTCCTCCGCGTCCTCCCGCACCGCCAGGATGTTCTCCGCCAGGCGGCGGCAGAAGGGACCGTACTTCCGGTCCGTCTCCACAATGGCGGTCTCGTCCCGCCGGATGTACAGCGTGATAATCTGAGAATCCTCCAAGAGACCTCCTCCTCTCTTCGCTGAAAAAAGGCCTTTCACTCTTTTAAGACGCAAAGCGGGCAAAAATGTTGCGGGGATTCCGAAAATTTCCCTGGACGCCGGGACACACTGGTATGACTTCCGGCCTTTTCGCTCCGAAGCAAGATTATGTTTTCGCTTTGACAGATCCCGGCAGGGGCATCGCTTTCCGGCGAAAAAAGAAAAATTCGCCCTTTCCCGCCCGCCGCCGGTGTGGTATACTATGGAAGAATTGACAACTGTGAAGAGGGGAACCTGCCATGGATGAACGGAACAAAGACGCGCTGACCGCCGGGGCCGACGGCGTCATTGAGGGCCGCAACGCGGTGATCGAGGCCCTCCGGGCCGGTACGGCCATTGATAAAGTATACCTGCAAAAGGGCGACACCGACAAGACCCTGGGGCACATCGCCTCCAAGGCCCGGGCGGCGGGGGCCGTGGTGGTGGAGGCGGACCGGCGGAAGCTGGACGCCATGAGCCGCACCCACGCCCACCAGGGCGTCATCGCCCTGGCCTCGGTGCGGGAGTACGTCTCCGTCCAGTCCCTGCTGGACCGGGCCCGGGAGCGGGGGGAGCCGCCCCTGCTGGTGATCTGCGACGAGATCTCCGACCCCCACAACCTGGGGGCCATCCTCCGCACCGCCGAGTGCGCCGGGGCCCACGGGGTGGTGATCCCCAAGCGGCGCAGCGCCGGCCTCACCGCCGTGGTGGCCAAGACCTCCGCCGGGGCGGTGGCCCACCTGCCGGTGGCCCGGGTGCCCAACCTCCCCTCGCTGCTGAAGGACCTGAAGAAACAGGGACTGTGGGTCTTCGGCGCCGCCGCGGAGGGCAGCACGGACCTGTACCAGGCGGATCTGAAGGGCCCCGCCGCCATCGTCATCGGCAGCGAGGGCGACGGCATGAGCCGCCTGACCGCCGAGAACTGCGACGTGCTGGTGCGGATTCCCATGCGGGGGAAGCTGAACTCCCTGAACGCCAGCGCCGCCGCCGCGATTTTGCTCTATGAGGCCGTGCGCCAGCGGCTGTGACCATCGTACCTGAGAGGATCTACCATGTCAAATCCAGAATCCAACCATGAATACGGCCTGACCGGCGACGCCCCTGTGGACGAGGAGTTCTCCCTGGAGGAGATTCTGGCGGAGTACGGCGGCAGCCTGGAGCAGGTTCTGCTGCGCCAGGCCGAGGAGGCCATCGCCCGGGAGGCGGCCGCCGCTGGGGAGAACCCCTCCGCCGCCCCGCCGGAGGACCCCCCCTCCCCCCCTGCCCCCGCGCCGGAGGAGCCCGGTCCCCAGGCGGTCCCGCCGCCGGAGGACCCCCCCGCCGGGGAGCCGGAGCGCCCGCCGGAGGATCTTCCCCCGGAGGAGCCGGAGGCCCAGTCCTCCCAGGAGCCGCCGCCGGGCCTTCCGGACCCCCCCGCCCCCATCTCCCTGGAGGAGATTGTGGGCAGCACCGTGGACGCGGTGATGGAGGAGGAGCACACGGAGCCGATCATGCGGCACCGCCGGGGTCTCTTTTCCCGCCGCCCTCTGGAGGAGACAGAGGAGCTGCACGCCGTCCCCCCGCCGGAACCGGAGCCGGAGGTCGAGCCCATCGGCCCGGAGGAGGAGCCCTGGGAGGCCGGGGAGCGGTACCGCCGGGCCTGGCGCGTCCGCAGGACCTCGCTGCCCCCGGCGGTCCTGGTGGCCCTGGCCGCCGCGGCCCCCCTGGCGGCGGAGCGGTATGGGCTGATCCTCCCCATGTGGACCGGGGACCCCCGGTTTCAGAGCATCCTGTACCTGGCGGCGGTCGCCATTCAGATTCTGCTGTGCCGCCACGTGTTCGTCAAGGGCTTTTCCATGCTGGCCCGGGGGCGGTGCGTGGGAGAGCTTCTGATCTCCCTGTCGGCCCTGGCGGCGGCGGCGGACTGCGGCGCCTGCCTGCTCCTGCCGGAGCGCACTGCTGTGACGCCCTATGCCGCCGCGGCCGGGGCGGCGCTGCTGTTCGGCCAGTGGGCCGCCGTCCGGGAGAGCCGGGGGATGTATGACACCTTCCGGGCCGCCGGAATGGACGACCCGCCCCCCTACCTGATTACGGACACCGCCCGGGGCGCCTGCAAGCAGCGGGGCTCCCTGCCGGGGTTTTACACCGCCGCCATGCGGCCCGATGGCTCCGCCCTGATGCAGACGATCCTCCTGCCGGTGATTCTGGCGGGGAGCTTCGTCTTCGCGGGGCTCACCTCTCTGGGCCAGAGCCGGGGGGCGGACTTTTTGCTGAACTGGTCCATCACCCTGGCGGCGGGGGGCGGCTTTGCCCTGCCCCTGTGCTGGGCTCTGCCCTGGGGGAGGCTGGCGGGGCACCTGCAAAAAACAGGCTGCGCCGTGGCCGCCTGGGCCGGCGCGGAGCGGATCAGCCGCCGCCGGTGCATGATCCTCACGGACACGGACCTCTTCCCCCCCGGCACCGTGCAGCTGAACGGCCTCAAGCTCTACGCCGAGGAGCGGGGCAAGGTCCTGTCCTACGCCGCCGCCATGGCCAGCCGGGCCGGCAGCGGCCTGGAGCGGCTCTTTGAGACGCTTCTCCGGGGGGAGGGCCTCCCCTCCGAGGATCTGGCGGAGGATTTCAGCTTCTACGAGGAGGGGGGCTGGTCCGCCGCCATCCGGGGGGAGTCCGTGCTGATGGGCACCGCCTCCTTCCTGCGGAAAATGGAGGTGCGTCTCCCGGGGGACGTCAATCTGAAGACCGGCCTCTTCCTCTCCATCGACCACCACCTGGCGGCGGTGTTCGCCGTGAAGTACCACCCGGCGGAGAATGTGGACTTCGCCCTGCGGATGATGCGCCGGGGCCGGATCACCCCCGTGCTGGCCTCCCGGGACCCCAACATCGACCCGGAGCTCCTCAAGCGCAAGTTTCACAAGGGCGTCCGGGTGGAGTTCCCCGGTCTGGCGGACCGAATCGCCCTCAGCGAGGCGGAACAGGACCGGGACCTGCCCCGGGCCCTGCTGTTCCGAGAGGGGCTGCTGCCCTTCGCCGAAACGGTGGTGGGGAGCCGGAAGCTCTGCAAGGCCGTCCGCCGCAGCACCCTGGTGAGTCTGGCCGGCAGTGCCGCCGGGGTCCTGCTGGCCTTCTACCTCCTCAGCCGCCAGGCCTATGATCTGCTCAATCCCCTGTCCCTGCTGCTGTTTCTGCTGCTGTGGACACTGCCGGTGCTGGTGATCTCCGACTGGGCCGGGCGGTACTGAGCGCCTGTTTTCTGCGTCCTCCGCCCCTTCTGCGCGGCGCGTTTCGCGGGACCCCGGAACCGGGGTCCCGCCTTTTTCTCCCATATGCTAAAATTTTTGTTGTATTGCACCGGGAAGTGTTGTATAATTTCTACATTAGGGATTTTCAGAAGCCTGAGCATACGGGCTCTGCCCCGCGCAGTCTCAAGCCCACGGGAGAGGCGCGACAGCACAACGTTAAGGAGTGGAATTCATCATGAGCTATTCAGTACAGAACATCCGGAATGTCTGCCTGCTGGGCCACAGCGGCAGCGGCAAGACCGCCCTGGCGGAGAGCCTGCTGTTCATGACCGGCGCCATCGACCGCATGGGCCGGGCGGCGGACGGAAACACCGTCTGCGACTTTGATCCCGAGGAGATCAAGCGCCAGATCTCCCTGTCCACCGTCGTCGCCCCCCTGGACTACAAGGGCTGCCGCATCAACCTGATGGACACCCCCGGCGCCTTTGACTTCGCCGGCGAGGTCATGGAGGCCCTGCGGGCGGCGGACGCGGCCATCATCGTCTGCTCCGCCAAGGACGGCATCTCCGTGGGCCTGGAAAAGGCCTGGAAGTACTGCGAGGAGCGGAACATGCCCCGCTTCATCTATATCTCCAAGACCGACGAGGAGAACAGCGACTACAACGCCACCTTCGACGCCCTGCGGGAGCGCTTCGGCAAGAAGATCGCCCCCGTGGTGGTGCCCATCTGGGACGAGAGCAAGCACGTGACGGGCATCATCGACGTGCTGAACAAGCGCGCCTATGAGATGCAGAACCTCAAGCGGTCCGAGATTGACCTTCCCGCCGACAAGGAGGCCGTGGTCACCGAGTTCAACGACGCCCTGAAGGAGTCTGTGGCGGAGACCAGCGAGGAGTTCATGGAGAAGTTCTTTGGCGGCGAGGACTTCACCTACGCCGAGATGATCCAGGGCCTGCGCCAGGGCGTGCGGGACCTGAGCCTGTTCCCGGTGCTGTGCGGCTCCGCCGTCAGCTGCCTGGGCAGCCTGATGCTGATGGACAACATCGCCGAGCTCCTGCCCAACCCCGCCGAGGGCAACTACCACAAGGCCACCAAGGCCGACGGCGAGACCGAGGAGTTCGTGGTCTCCCCCGGCGGCGTGCCCACGGCCTTTGTCTTCAAGACCCTCTCCGACCAGTACGGCAAGTACTCCTTTGTCAAGGTTCTCTCCGGCTCCATCGCGCCGGACATGCCCATGGTGGACGGCCGCACCGGCGACAAGCTGAAGCTGGGCCGCCTGTACTCCTTCCGGGGCAAGAAGGCCACCGAGGTCAAGGAGCTGACCTGCGGCGACATCGGCGCCATTGCCAAGATGGACGTCAAGACCGGCGACACCCTCTGCGACGAGCGCAAGGTGGTGGCCCTGAAGCCCATTCCCTTCGCCGAGCCCTGCTACTCCGTGGCCATCGTGCCCAAGACCCGGGGCCAGGAGGACAAGATTGCCCAGGGCCTGAGCCGCCTGAACGAGGAGGACCCCTCCTTCTCCGTCAGCAACAACAGCGAGACCCACCAGATGGTGCTCTCCGGCTCCGGCGACATGCAGGTGGACGTGCTGGTGAGCAAGCTGAAGACCCGGTTCAACGTGGAGTCCGAGCTCCAGCCCACCCGGGTTCCCTACCGGGAGAAGATCCGCAAGACCGTCCAGAAGCAGGGCCGCCACAAGAAGCAGACCGGCGGCAGCGGCCAGTTCGGCGACGTGTGGATTCGCTTTGAGCCCAACCCGGAGGAAGAGGAGATGGTCTTCGCCGAGGAGGTCTTCGGCGGCTCCGTGCCCCGGAACTTCTTCCCCGCTGTGGAGAAGGGCCTCCGGGAGGCCTGCGTCCACGGTCCTCTGGCGGGCTACCCCGTGGTGAATCTGAAGGCCGTGCTGTATGATGGGTCCTATCATCCGGTGGACTCCTCCGAAATCGCCTTCAAGACGGCGGCGCAGCTGGCCTACAAGGCCGCTCTGCCGGAGGCGAATCCCGTGCTGCTGGAGCCCGTGGGCGAGCTGAAGGTCACGGTGCCCGACAGCTACATGGGCGATGTGATCGGCGACCTGAACAAGCGCCGGGGCCGGGTCATGGGCATGGACCCCACCGGCAGCGGCGACCAGGTGATCACCGCCGAGGTGCCCATGGGGGAGATGGGTACGTACGCCATTGATCTCCGGGCCATGACCCAGAGCCGGGGCAGCTTCACATTCCACTTCGTGCGGTACGAGGACTGCCCGCCTGCGGCGCAGGAGAAGGCCATTGCCGAGGCCAAGGCCCTGGCGGAGCAGCAGTAAGCGGGTCCAGGGGCGCTGCGCCCCTGGCGGGGTGCAGGGGCAGAGCCCCTGCGAAGCCCTCGTAGATCCGCCGCAAAGCGGCGGCTATAACGGTCCAGCAAAACAGAGCCCGCCGTCCTTTGGACGGCGGGCTTGCATTTTGCGGGAGGTCTGCTTCTGTTTTCCGGTCGAAGCAGACCTCCCGCGAAAGGCTCCACCGCTGCGCGGCGGAACGTTTGCAAGGGCTCCGCACCCCGCAAGGGGGCGCTGCCCCCTTGACCCCCGCAAACCCTTTGAAAAGGGTTTGATCCGAAACTTTTTCCAAAAAAATTCCCGCTCCACAGGAGCGGGAATTTTTTACGTGCATTACTTCTGATTCGCCCGATACAGGAACGTTGCAATCTGGCCCCGGGTACAGGTGGCGTCCGGGGAGAAGGTGGTGCCATCGCCGGTGCCGGCGGTCACGCCGTTCTCCACAGCCCAGGCCACCGCCTGGAGATACGCCGCGTTCGCCGCCACATCGGTGAAGCTCTTCTCACTCTTCACCTCCGGGCTTCCCGCCGCCGTCCACAGGAAGGTCACAGCCAGGGAACGGGTGCAGGACTCGGACAGGCCCTCCGTGCTCTCCACCATCTTCTTTTCCACAGCCCACGCAGCCGCGTTCTCGGCATCGGACTTGCCCTCCGCAGCACCGGGCTTGCCGCTGGCACGCCACAGGAAGGTCAGGATGTGGGACACCGTGCAGGTAGCGCCGGGGCGGAAGGTGCCGTCCTCATAGCCCGCCGCGATCTTCTGCTCCACCGCCCAGTTAATGGCGGCGGCGAAGGGAGAGGAAGCGGCCACGTCGGAGAACGCCGGAGCCGCGGTGTCCTCGGGCTTCTCGGTCTCCGTGGGCTTCTCCTGTCCGGCCGGGGCTTTCACGGTTATGCAGTAGTCATAATATACGTGCTCGCCGCCGCCCATACCGCCGTCGTTCTTGTGCTCATCCCTGCAATAACCGGCAGAGACAAAGTACACGCCCGGCTCCGTAATCACAATCTTGGCGCCGGCCTTGATGAGCTTCTCTGTATGAGGGGCCTTCTCGATCTCCACCTTGTTCTGGACCTCCAGATACACCTCCTCGCCCTCTTCAGCCTCCATGTAATTGTTGATCTCCTGGGCAAAGAAGGTGACCAGGTCCTCCACGGTGACAATCTCCGCAGGGGCAGTGCATGTGACGGGACGGCCGGGACCCAGCCCATTCCAATCCTCGTCGTAGGCGGTCATATTGCTGATGGTCACGACCTCATCCGGCAGTTCCGTGTAGCCTGCGGCGGGGACGGCCAGTCCCAAGCAGAGTGCCAGGACCAGCGCCAGGGAGAACAGTCTCTTCTTCATGTTGTCTACCTCTCTTTTCGTTTTTGGGGAACCCGACGAACAGCCTTCGCCGGACACAAAAGCGGCGCCTGGTTTCCCGAAGGCGGCACCGCGTCATGCCATATCTGTCCCCGCCCCGCTTGCCCGCGCGGACAGGGGGAGAACCCTGGAGATCACAGGCCCGTGGCCCCATGCGGCCTGCCGCAATCGGCGGCTTTTTATTTTATTATATAGGATAGTGCCGGGAATTGCAAGAATCTTTCCTCCATTTTTCGCATTTTTGAACAAACTATAAAAATTTGTTCCAAATCCGAAAAAGTCGCATTTGCAACTAGCGCATTTCCGGACATCCTGATATACTAGCCATAACCTCAAGCGAGGAAACGGTTCAAACAATCGCACAAGTGATTTTTATTGATTTTAAGGAGGAAACAAAGTATGAAGAAGTGGGTTTGCCAGGTCTGCGGTTATGTCTATGAGGGCGAGAACCCCCCCGAGAAGTGCCCCCAGTGCGGTGTCCCCGCCTCCAAGTTCTCCGAGCAGAAGAGCGGCGAGCTGTCCTGGGCCGCCGAGCACGTGGTGGGCGTCGCCAAGGGCGTGGACCAGGAGATCCTGGACGGCCTGCGCGCCAATTTCGAGGGCGAGTGCTCCGAGGTCGGCATGTACCTGGCCATGGCCCGTGTGGCCCATCGCGAGGGCTATCCCGAGATCGGCCTGTACTGGGAGAAGGCCGCCTATGAGGAGGCCGAGCACGCCGCCAAGTTCGCCGAGCTCCTGGGCGAGGTGGTGACCGACTCCACCAAGAAGAACCTGGAGATGCGGGTCGAGGCCGAGAACGGCGCCACCGCCGGCAAGATGGCCATTGCCAAGAAGGCCAAGGAGCTGGGTCTGGACGCC
>JAAWIL010000036.1 GCA_022796315.1 Oscillibacter sp.
CTCTTGAAATCCGTCAGGATTCCTGCGAGTTTCTTCCTTGCCAGGCAAAAATTTTTCTTGCCAATCTGCATACCGTCACCTATTGGTACAGCTTCTTACAAAAGCAGAAAGCCGGCAAAGCCGATTGGTTCTCGAACCTGAAGAGAAGCGGGACAGCGCTATGCGCTGTCCCGCTGAAACTTTACCTATTCCCGTTCGCTTCCGCCAGCCACTCACTTCCCCAGCTTCCCCTGGCACTTCTCCAGGAACCGCTGGCTGTTGATGATGGCCCTGGTATGCACCCCGGACCCAATGTCCCCTGTCTCATCCCACGCGCGGACCCGGAACTCCACCATCTTTCCGTTTTCCGACACACCGGTGATCTCCGCCTCCGCCCAGACGGTCATCCCCACCGGGGTCGGCGCGTCATGGCGGATGTCCAGATGGGTTCCCACGCTGCCCTGTTCCTCCTCCAAAAAGGCCTGGAGGGCCGTCTGAGCCGCGTTTTCCATCATGGCCGCCATGAAGGGCGTGCCGAATACCGGCAGCAGGCCGGACCCCGCAGCGGCGGCCGTCAGGGTGTCGGTGACAGATTGGTGGAGCTGGCATTTGGTTCCGATGACAATCATAGGAAAGCCTCCTTCATTTGACGCGGCAGGGCCGCAGAAATAAGTTTTGTCCAAGGTACGCGCCCCAAACGGGGCATCCCAAAAGACGGCGGGGTCCAAGAAACTGCGCCCCCGGAAAGCGGCGCTTCGCACATCGAGTTCCAGCTTCCGCCCGTATCCGGAGAACCGCCAAGGAGTTCAAAATGGAAACCGTTTAAATTCCCAGCTGTGTCCACAGTGCGTTGTAGAGACTGCGGGTGGCAGGGGACAGATTCAGGTACGCCTCGCACCGCTCCAGAATCTCCGGAGGCGTCACCATGATCTCGTACAGCTCCGGGTCCAGGGGCTCCTCATACAGTTCTTCGTAGTAGGCGGGATACTGCTCCAGAGCCTCCCTGTTGGCCGACGCATAGCCGATATAGTCCATATTGGCCAGGTTGGCCTCCGTGGACGCGATGAAGTTGATCCAGGCCATGGCGGCGTCGTAGTGGGGCGCGTCCTTCAGAACGCACATGGCGTCCACAAACCAGTTGCTGCCCTCCTCCGGAATCACAAAGGCCAGATCCTCGTTGTTTTCCAGCATGGAGAGATAGTCCCCGGCGTAATAGGTAGAGATAGCCGCGTTGCCGCCCTCCATCTTCTGGTAGATCTCGTCCATCACCCGGCCCTGGAAGACCCCGCGGCTGTTGGCGCCGGCCACCAGCTCGTAGGCCTCCCGGATCTCCGCCTCGTCATCGGTGTTGGGGGAGTACCCCAGGTAGAAGAGCGCCTCGCCAATGGCGTCCCGGGAGTTGTTGATGAGCAGGACATCCCCGGCATAACGGTCGTCATACAGCACCTCCCAGCTGGTGATCTCCTCGTCCACCATGGAGGTGTTGTAGATGATTCCCAGGGTGCCCCAGGCGTAGGGAACCGTGTACTTGTTCTCCGGGTCATAGGACAGGTTCCGGAAGCGCTGGTCCACCAGGGAGAAATTGGGGATCTGGCTGTAGTCCAGCTCCCCCAGCATGCCCTCCTCAATGAGCTGGGCGATCATATAGTCGGAGGGGACGATCACATCATAGTCCGCGCCGCCGCTTTTCAGCAGGGAGTACAGGGTCTCGTTGCTCTCGGCGGTCTGGTAGTTCACCCGGATGCCGGTCTCCGCCTCAAACTGGTCAATGAGCTCCGTGTCGATATACTCACCCCAGCTGCACACGTTCACCACGTCCTGGGAGGCGGTGGCCCTGCCCAGCAGAAGGAGGGCAATGGCCAGACCGCAGGCCAGAATCCCGGTGCCTGCCCGGCGTGCCTGCCGCCAGGCAGGAGAGGCGTTCAGCTTCTCCCACAGCGCGGAACGGCGCGGGGACCTCTGGGAGGCTTGGCGCTCCTGCCGGGCTTCCCGGAGGTTGGTGATGGTCAAAAGCAGCAGCACCGTCACAAAGAGAAGGGTGGAGATGGCGTTGATCTCCGGCGTCACCCGCTTCTTGGTCATGCCGTAGATGGTCATGGCCAGGGTGGAGCTGGCGGAGCCGGCGGTGAAGTAGGAGATGATGAAGTCGTCAATGGACATGGTGAAGGCGATCAGCGCGCCGGAGACGATGCCGGGCTTGATCTCCGGCAGCATCACCTTGTAAAAGGCCTGGAGCCAGGTGCAGCCCAGGTCCTGGGCCGCGTTCATGAGGTTCCGGTCCATCTGCCGCAGCTTCGGGGCCACGTTCAGAATTACATAGGGGATGTTGAAGGCGATGTGGGCCAGCAGCAGGGTGCCAAAGCCCAGCACCAGCCGCTCCGGCAGTTCAAAGAGATCCTGAGCGCCGTTGCACCACCGGGCGAAGCGTCCCCAGAGCTGGAAGAAGGCCACAAAGAACAGGCACAGGCTGACGCCGGTGACAATGTCCGCGTTCATCATGGGGATGTTGTTGACGGTCATAAGGGCTTCCCGGTGCCGGCGGCGCAGGGAGTACAGGCCGATGGCCGCGAAGGTCCCCGCCACGGTGGAGATCACCGTGGCCAGCAGGGACACCAGGAGCGTGACATAGACGCTCTCCATGATGAGGCGGTTTTTGAAGAGGGAGGCGTACCAGTGGAGGGAGAAGCCCTGCCACACGGCGCTGCTGTCGCCTTGGTTGAAGGAGAAGATGATCAGCAGCAGGATGGGGGCATAGAGAAAGAGGAACATCAAGCCGACCAAAAGGCGGCTTCCCAGACGGTTCTGCTTTTTCATCGCGGACCTCCCTTCGCCGGAGCCCGGGAGGGCTGAAGCGCTGAGAGCAGAAGAACCTGCCCCAGAGAGAAGGGGACCGCCGTCTCGCGGGACTTGGCCGCCGCGCGGCAGAGCAGGTCCGGCGAAACCGTGAGTCCCAGGCAGAGGTCTTCTTTGACCACAGGCCGTTTCCGGAAAAAATGTCTCATAGCAGCACCGCCTGTTCCTCGCCCTCGCCGAAGTGGTTCATAACCACCATGCACACCACCACGATCACCATCATCACCATGGAGATGGCCGCGCCCAGGTGGGGGTTGTAGGCCCCGCCCAGGAACTGCTGCTCAATGAGGTCGCCCAGCATCATCTGGGTGCCGCCGCCCAGGAGGCGGGAGATGGCAAAGGTGGAGACGGAGGGGACGAAAACCATGGTCACGCCGGAGAGGACGCCGGGGAGAGACAGGGGCAGAATCACCTTGCGGAAGACGCTGGCGGAGTCCGCGCCCAGGTCCCGGGCGGCCTCGATCAAAGAGCCGTCCAGCTTGACAATGACGGAGTAGATGGGCAGGATCATGAAGGGCAGGTAGTTGTATACCATGCCCAGCACCACCGCCCCGGAGGTGCCGGTCATCTGGAAGCCGGTGATGGGCACATACTGGGCGGGATCTGCCGCGAACTGGACGGCAATCTGGTTGTACAGGCCGATGAGCCCAATGCTCCGGAAAAACTGGTTCAACAGGCCGTTGTTCTCCAGAATGGACATCCAGGAGTAGGTGCGCAGCAGGAAGTTCATCCACATGGGCAGCATGATGAGGGCCATGGCCGCGCGCTGGAAGGCGGCGCCCTCCCGGGCAATCCAGTAGGACACCGGGTAGCCGATCAGAAGACAGATCAGTGTGGCCACCAGGGCCAGCCGGAAGGAGCGAAGAAAGACCGAGGCGTAGGTGCCCATCTGGGAGAAGTTCTCCAGGGTGGCGCCGGAGTCCTGGGTGGAGAAGGCGTAAGCCACCATAATGAGAATGGGAACGACCACAAACAATGCCATCCAGATCACATAGGGAATGGACAGCAAAGAGAGCTTATTCTTCATCCCCGCTCTCCTCTCCCACCTCGTCCAGTTCCTCGTATTCCTCGGAGAAGGAGGAATAGTCCCCGAACATGCCGGAGTACTGGCTCTTTTTCATGATGTGGATGCTGTCGGGGTCCAGCTTGATGCCGATCCGGGCATCCACAGGGGAGTGGTCCGTGGTTTGGATCAGCCACTTGAAGCCCCGGAAGTCCACAATGATGTCGTACTGGAGCCCCTTGAAGGTGACCGAGGTGACGGTGCCCGTCAGCTGGCCCTGCTCCACGGGGACGATGTCAATGTCCTCCGGGCGGATCACCACGTCCACAGGCTCGCCGGGGGCGAAGCCGCTGTCCAGACAGGGGAACTGCCGGCCGTACATCTGCACCAGATGGTCCTGGACCATGATGCCGTCGATGATGTTGGACTCCCCGATGAAGTCGGCCACAAAGGCGTTCTTCGGCTCGTTGTAGATGTCCTCCGGGGTGCCGATCTGCTGGATGGTGCCCTTGTCCATGACGACAATGGTGTCGGACATGCTCAGGGCCTCCTCCTGGTCGTGGGTGACATAGATAAACGTGATGCCCACCTGCTGCTGGATGCGCTTGAGCTCAATCTGCATGTCCTTGCGGAGCTTCAGGTCCAGAGCGCCCAGGGGTTCGTCCAAAAGCAGCACCTTGGGCCGGTTCACCAGCGCCCGGGCGATGGCCACCCGCTGCTGCTGTCCGCCGGAGAGGGCGTCCGGCCGGCGGTTCTCAAAGCCCTTGAGGCTGATGACCTCCAGCATCTCCTCCACCCGGGCCCGGATTTCCGTCTCGGGGAGCTTCAGCTTCCGCCGGGGGTCCTGGGGGTCGGGGCGGCGCTGCATCCGCAGGCCGAAGGCGATGTTCTCAAAGACGTTCAGGTGCGGGAACAGGGCATACTTTTGGAAAACGGTGTTGATCTGCCGTCTATGCGGCGGAACATCATTCATCCTCACACCGTCAAAGAGGACGTCTCCGGACGTAGGTGTCGCGAAGCCGCCGATAATCCGCAGGGTCGTGGTCTTACCACAGCCGCTGGGCCCTAACAGTGTGAGGAATTCCTGATCGTTGATATAAAGATTTAAGTGATCGAGAACCAGCTCGTCGTCGTACGCCATGCACAGGTTTCGCAGGCGAATCAACTCTTTGGACAATGTATCCTCCCCCATTTCTTTGTGTTTTGATTTTTGGAAATGCCGCTTAACATAACGCCTCTTTTCTCTGTTGAGGGGGAAACCTTTCTCGTCGAAATTCAGCTGAGACTGATTCTAGCGGAAACCCCCGGAAAAGTCAAGGGCCTCCAGGGATTTTATCGCCGGGGCCGCGCACCGGGAACCGCCGGGCCGCATAGGATAGACCGGGCCATGCCGAACCGGCGGCCCCAATGGAGGTGCGAAGGTGTGAACATCATCGAACAGCTGGCGAACCCCGGGAACTATGGCGGTTCCAGGGAGGCCGGTCAGATCAAATACCTGGTGATCCATTACACCGGCAATGACGGCGACAAGGCGGCAAACAACGCCGCCTATTTCCAGAAGAACGTAGTTAAGGCCAGCGCCCACTACTTTGTGGATGATACCGCGGTGTACCGCTCTGTGCCGGAGCTGACAGTGGCCTGGGCGGTAGGCGGAAAGAAGTATCCCAACGCCGACAAAACCGGCGGCGGAACCATGTACGGGGTAATTACCAATGCCAACAGCCTCAGCGTGGAGCTGTGCGACACCGTGCAGGACGGGACGTATCAGGCCACGGAGGCAACCCTGACCCAGGCGGCGGAGCTGTGCCGGGAGCTGCAGGCACGGTACGAAATTCCCCTGGACCGGGTCTACCGCCACTTTGACGTCACGGGGAAGCACTGCCCCAGTTACTTCGTGAATGACGAGAAGTGGGCGGCGTTCAAGAGCCGGCTGAAGGGACCGGAGATGGACAACACCCCCAGTCCCGCCCACAAGGAGGCCGTGGAGTGGGCGGTGGAGCAGGGCATCCTGCGGGGAACGGTTGGGGGAGATCTGATGCTCTCCCAGGCCGTTACCCGGGAGCAGATGTGTACCATGCTCTACCGCTACGACCGGCGGGAGGAATAAGGAACCACGGCGGCGCGGGACACCGCGCCGCCGCTGTCCGGGTCCGGCCTGCCGGAGAGCGGCAGGGAGGAGGGGGGGCCGGACTGCCAGGAGGGAATGAAAATCCGGCGCAGGGGTTGATTTTTAACGGATTCTTAACTATAATGAAACCGATATCATAGATTACGGCGGAGAGCACTGTCTCCGCTGAGAAAGGAAACCGCCTTATGAGACCGGACGGAACCCGTGTCCAGGGCCTCAGCCCCATTGTTCAGGCCCTGCCCTATATCATGCCCAAGCGCTTTGACGCCCAGAACTGGGCCAGCGACTACGCCGACGAGGAAATCCTCAAGGCCTTCATCCGCGGCAAGCGGCGGGAGGGCCACCGGGTGACCCATATGAGCGTGCTGGTGGCCGCCTACTACAAGGCCGCGCTGGAGAACCCCAAGGTGAACTACTTCGTCATGAACCGCAAGGTATACCGGCGCAACCATTTCTGCTTCAGCTTCGTGATTTTGAAGACCCGGGCCGACGGCACTCCGGATGAGACGCCCCTGAAGGTCTTTCTGGAGCCCTCGGACGATGTGTTTACCATCAGCCGCAAGATTCAGGAGCACATCGACCGGAACCTGGAGAGCACCCATAACAACAACACGGACAAGTTCGCCAACTTCGCTTTCGGCGTGCCGGGGCTGGCCCGGTTTGTCTTCTGGCTGGCCTATCGCCTGGATCTCCACGGACTGCTGCCCAGGAAGATTATCGACTTGAGCCCCTTCCACACCAGCCTCTTCATCACGAATCTGGCCTCCATCAACACCAGCTATATTTTCCACCACTGCTATGAGTTCGGCACCACCAGCGTCTTCGTCTGCATGGGCAAGCCCGTGCCGGACCCCCTGGCCCCCGCCGGCACCCGGAAGCGGCTGATGCCCCTGGGGGTTGTGATGGACGAGCGGGTGGCCACGGGCATCGAGTATTCCCGCTTCTTCGCCGCCTTTGAGCGGTATTTGAAAAACCCCTCGCTGCTGGAGACCCGCCTGGACGGGCAGGGGAGCGGGGAATGACCCCCCGGCAGATGCTGCGGGACGGGCGGGACTACCTGCTGTTCACGCTGAAGTGGCTGGTTCTGGCCCTGCTGGCGGGTGTGGCCAGCGGCGCCGTCGGCGCGGGCTTTCACAAGGGCATCCATGCCGTGGCGGAATTGCGGATGGCGTACCCCTGGCTGCTGTGGTGCCTGCCGGTGGCGGGACTTTTGATTGTGGCTATGTACCGCTGGACCGGCACCAACGGCATGGGAACCAACGATATCATTGATGAGGTTCACTCCGGCAAAGGGGTGTCCATCCTGCTGCTGCCGGCCATTTTCGTGGGCACGGTGCTGACCCACCTGTGCGGCGGCTCCGCCGGGCGGGAGGGCGCGGCTTTGCAGATGGGCGGCGCCATCGGCTATCACGCCGGGAAGCTCCTGCGGCTGGACGACCGGGACCTGCGGATCGCCACCATGGCGGGCATGGCGGCCTTCTTCTCCGCCCTGTTCGGCACGCCTCTGGCGGCCACGGTGTTCGCCATCGTGGTCATCAGCGTGGGGATCATGTATCACGCCGCCTTTATCCCCTGCATGGCCGCCTCCCTGACGGCCTATGGCGTCTCCCGCTTCCTGGGAGTGGAGCCCACCCGTTTCACGGTGGCCGCGCCGGCCCTGGAGGCGTGGATGCTGGTGCGGGTGGCGGTGCTGGCGGCGCTGTGCGCGGCGGTGTCGGTGCTGTTCTGCGAGACGATCCACTTCGCGGAGCGCTGGATGAAGCGGCGTCTCCCCAACCCCTGGCTGCGGGCGGCGGCGGGAGGCTTCGCGGTGGTGGCCCTGACATACCTCTGCGGCACCACGGACTACAACGGCGCCGGCATGGCGGTCATCACCGCCGCTTTGGAGCAGGGGACGGCCTCCCCCTCTGCCTTTTTGTGGAAGATCCTCTTCACCGCCATTACCCTGGGCGCTGGGTTCAAGGGCGGCGAGGTGGTGCCCTCCTTCTTTGTGGGAGCGGCTTTTGGCTGTGTAGTGGGACCAATTTTGGGGATTCCGGCGGGATTTGCCGCGGCGGTGGGGCTGGTGGCGGTGTTCTGCGGCGCTACCAACTGCCCTATGGCGTCCACCTTCCTGGCCATTGAACTGCTGGGAGACGGAGGACTGCTTTATTACGCCCTGGCCTGCGGAGTCAGCTTCATGCTCTCCGGCTACAGCGGCCTCTACTCCAGCCAGCGGATCATGTACTCCAAGCTGGAGGCGAAGTATATCAACATTCAGGCCAACTCCGGGCCGGAGAAGCCGTGAGCACCCGGACCGGTTCGTGAAAAACGCTTCCGCGCTGCATAAACAGCTCCTCCCGCGGCACACTACGGAAAACGAGTGCCGCGGGAGGAGTTTTTTATGGGCGAGATTTGGACGCAGGTGTGGATGACGGCGGTGACGGCGCTGGTATCCATGGTGGTGCTGTTCCTTCTGGCGAAGCTGATGGGCTCCAAGCAGGTGTCCCAGATGACCATGTTCGACTATGTGGTGGGGATCACCATTGGCTCCTCCGCCGCCGAGCTGGCCACAGAGCTGGAGCAGCCCCTCAAGCCGCTGACGGCCATGGTGCTCTACGGAGCGGCCGCCGTGCTGATCTCCGTGCTCACCAGCAAGTCCCTGAGGGCCCGGGCGGTGATTACCGGCAAGCCCCTTCTGCTGCTGGAGGACGGCGTGATCTACCGGGAGAATCTGAAAAAGGCCCGGCTGGATCTGGACGAGTTCCTCACCTACTGCCGCATTGGCGGCTGGTTCGACCTGCGCCAGCTCCAGGCGGCGGTGCTGGAGCACAACGGAACCGTCAGCTTCCTGCCGAAGGAGACGGACCGCCCCGCCACCCCCTCGGACCTGGACCTGAGCCCCAAACAGTCCTGTGTTCAGGTGCCCTTCATTATGGACGGGCACCTGCTGGAGGGCAACGTCCGCCAGGCGGGCAAGGCCCCGGAGTGGGTTCTGCGGAACCTGGAGCGGCAGGGCTACCGGGACGAGAGGGAGGCCCTGCTGGCCCTGTGGGACGGCGGGGAGCAGCTGACGGTGTTTCCCATGCGCCCCCATAGAGCGTGAAAACCAGGAATCTCCCTATATGGGAAGATTCCTGGTTTTTTATCTCCATTTGCGGAGGAGATTCCACCTGTTATGGGATCTCCAGTATATAGCGCTCATAGGCGTTGATGACGGTGGTCTCGCCGTACTGGAGGACCCGGGGGCGGTTGATGCCATAGGTGACGTGGACGTGGCCGTGGATCAGGTAGCTGGGCTTGTACCGCTCCAGAAGCGGGAGGAAGCAGGCGAAGCCCCGGTGGGCGTAGTCCTCGTCGTCCCCGTAGCCCTGCGGGGGGCAGTGGGTGAGCACGATGTCCACCCCGCCGGCCCGGCGGAGCTGGAACCACAGCCGCCGGATGCGCCGCTGCATCTGCCGCTCCGTGTACTGGTGGGGACCGCCGCTGTACTGGGCGCTGCCCCCCAAACCCAGAATCCGCAGACCCTTTATGGTGACCAGACGGTCTTCCACGCAGTCGCAGCCCTCGGGGGGCGTGGTCTCGTAGTAGCCGTCGTGGTTGCCGTGGACGTACAGCAGCGGGGCCCGGGCCATGGTCACCAGGAACGAGAGGTATCGGGCGCTGAGGTCCCCGCAGGAGAGCATCAGGTCGAACTCGCTCAGCCGCCCGGGCTGGTAGTAGTCCCAGTAGGCGGGGCATTCCTTGTCGGAGAGAAGAAGGAGCTTCACAGGATCGTTCCCTCCTTTTCCGGGGGAATCTGATCCCGATAGACGCCCTGGAGCCGCACGATGTTCCGGGCGAAGGGGAGGAGATCGTCAAAGTCCGGGATGCTCCCGTCCACGCAGTCGCACAGCCAGTCCATGTGCAGGATTTCCTCCGGGGAGAACCAGTGGCTGCCGTCGCTGCGGAGGACGCCGTCCTGGGAGCGGATGGGCCGCTGGAAGGGATGCAGGGAGCCGGTCTCCAGGCCGAAGCGCAGGATCTCCACCAGCTGCTTCGTCCCGGCGGACAGGTGCTGGCTCAGCAGGACCCCGATGGCCTGGCTGCCCATGCCCCACCAGTAGTTCACGGCCCGGCCGCCATTGTTGGCGTTCAGGGCATCCCAGCCGCCGCCCAGGATGCTGCGGACCAGTTTTACATAGAAGTTTCCCCAGTGCCAGTAGGGAGAGGCCAGGGAGAGAAAACTGCCGTCGGGCTGGACCTGGCAGAGGCCCCAGGGCTCCCGGGTCCGGTCCGGCGTGGGCAGGTCCCGGTTGGAGATCAGGCCCACGCCCTCCCGGGCCAGGGCCTCCATGGGGTCGTCCTCCACGCAGGACCAGCGCAGCTGGATGCGGGCCTGGGGGTTGGTGAGCCGGGCGCCCAGGGCGAAGGCGTTGATGCTGGCGGGGACGCCGAAGATGGGGTTGCTGGCCACGTAGCCGATGCGGCCGCCGGCGGACATGGCCCCGGCGATGGCGCCGGTGATGAACTTGCCCTCATAGATGCGGCTGTAGTAGGTCCGCACGCCGGTATAGGGCATGGAGATGGAGCAGTTGAGAATCCGGAGGCCGGGGTACTTGGCCGCCGCCCGGCGGCAGGCGCCGATGAGGGGCGGCGTGGTGGCAAAGACCACCTGAGCCCCGTTCTCCACGGCCTGGTCGATGGCCTCGTCGGCGGCCTCCTCCGTCAGCAGGTGGTTGAAGACCTGAACCGTCACCTGGTCGCCCATGACGGCCTCCAGGTACTGCCGTCCCAGGTCGTGGGCCCGGGACCAGTCGCTCTCCTCCGGGGTGCGCTCGTTGAGAAAGGCGGCGTTGAGCCGGTCCGGGGCCTTGGGCTTGAAGAGGCGGCCCAGCAGGCCGGACTCCTCCGCCTGCTCCCGGGGCTCCGTACTGACGGAGATGGGGTCCGGCCGGACCAACATTTTGACGTCCGGCCAGACGGTCTCCAGAGTTTTTACCAGCTCCGCGGCGGGGGTATTCCGCAGGTCCTCAAAATCGTAGACCTTCAGCCACACCAGGAGGGCGTCCGCCACGGTGATGGGGAGGCCCTCGCCCCCCAGCTTCCGGAAGGCGTCGCGGAAGTAGGTGTAGCCGGCGGTGAAGTGCTGGCGCTCGTCCTCGCTCCAAACGTGGTCCGGCTCAAAGCCCAGGGCGGCCTGGAGCTTGGCGAAGCTTCCCGCCTGGCTGAAGGCCACCCGGTAGAGCCCGGTCATCCGGTAGGAGCGCATGAAATCGTAGTAGGCCTGGACCTCCGGGTCCTCGGACCAGGGGGGGATCATCCGGATGACATAGCCGGGGATGGTGGGGGCGCCGTAGCTTTTGAGGACGCTGACCCGCTTGTTGCCCTCCTGGATGTAGAACCGGCCCAGGTACTCATAGCACCGGATGGGGTCCCGGATTCCCTCGTCGCCCAGATGGTCGGAGCAGAGGTTGATCCACTTGAAGGCGAACTCTGAGTCGGGCTCCATCAGCGGCATGAAGTTGGCGGCAAAGGCGGTGCGCCGCCCCTCCGTCTTGGTGCCGGTGATCTGGTCCATGGGAATTTCAATGACGCCGAGATCCACCTGCCCTGCCACCACGGCCCCGTCCAGGATTTCATCCAGGACCTGTGGATAGGGGTAGCGGCCGTGGAGAATGCAGTCCTTGTAGCACTTGCGGCCCTGCTTCAGGGCCCAGTTGTACTGCTCTGTCGCTTCTGGCTTAATCAAATGAACTCCTCCTCCGGAAAACAGGGAGCGCCGCTCCCCAGCCGCCCTCATAGGGTGGACGGCCTTTGGTGTTACAGCGCCGCCGGGAAAAATCAATGGGGTTTGTTGCTGTGCTGACTATACCACATCCCGCACCGCCCGTCCAGACGTTTTTTGGCGGAGCGGCGGCGGATTTGGCAAAGTGCATAAATTTCAGGTAAACGATTTTGCAGGGAGAAATGCGAATCTTCCTTGACTTATCCGGCGGGTTTTGTATAATGAATACATACAGCTTTCCCAGGTGGACCGGCGGTTCTGCCGCCTTCCATATACCGTGCCCGCGGGCACATCAAAACTGCGGGCCGCCGGACGACTCCATTTCTATCGTCCGCCGGACTCGACAAAAGGAGGAAAAAAACACCGCTGCGGTTTGCGGTGCGGCAGTGTGGAGACCTGCCGCAAAGTCCCGGAGACACGCGCTCACGGGGCGAGATATTCCGGCGGAGGCCGGTTTATCAAAGCCGAGATGCCATGGCCACTCTGAACCTCAAGAAGATCATGAAGATCTACCCCCACAGCAGCGACCAGAAGAAGGCGAAAAAGAAGAAGGGCGATCCCGAGAAGAAGAACAACCTCCAGGTGACAGACCGGGGCGTTGTGGCGGTGCAGGAGTTCAGCCTGGACATCGCCGACAAGGAGTTCATCGTACTGGTCGGGCCCTCCGGCTGCGGCAAGTCCACCACGCTGCGGATGGTGGCCGGCCTGGAGGAGATCAGCGAGGGCGAGCTGTACATCGACGGCAAGCTGATGAACGACGTGGAGCCCAAGGACCGTGACATTGCCATGGTCTTCCAGTCCTACGCGCTGTATCCCCACATGACCGTCTATGAGAACATGGCGTTTCCCCTGACTCTGCGCAAGGTGCCCAAGGATGAGATCGACCGCCGGGTGAAGGAGGCCGCCGAGATCCTGGACATTACCCAGTACTTAGACCGCAAGCCCAAGGCTCTGTCCGGCGGCCAGCGCCAGCGTGTGGCCATCGGCCGCGCCATCGTCCGGGAGCCCAAGGTGCTGCTGATGGACGAACCCCTTTCCAACCTGGACGCCAAGCTCCGCAACCAGATGCGCGCGGAGATCATCAAGCTGCGCCAGAAGATCGACACCACCTTCATGTACGTCACCCATGACCAGACCGAGGCCATGACCCTGGGCGACCGGATCGTCATCATGCGGGACGGCTTTATCCAGCAGATCGGCACGCCCCAGCAGGTCTTTGACCACCCCGCCAATCTCTTTGTGGCCGGCTTCATCGGGATGCCTCAGATGAACCTCTTCGACGCCAAGCTGGAGAAGGAAGGGGAGAAGTACGTGGTGGCCGTGGGCAACATCAAGGTGGAGCTGTCTTCGGAGAAGCAGGCGGCCCTCAGCGCCAAGAATGTGGCGCCCCAGTCCATCACCCTGGGCGTCCGGCCCAGCCACATCACCCTGGGTCAGGGGGAGAACACCCTCTCTGCCACGGTGGATGTCAGCGAGATGATGGGCAGCGAGGTCCATCTCCACGCCAACGCCATGGGCAGGGATGTGGTCATCATTGTGCCTACCATGGATCTCCAGGGCAACCACATGGAGACCTTTGGCCGGGGCGCGGAGATCAAGTTTACCTTCGCCGGCAGCGTCTGCCACATCTTCGACAGCGAGGGCAAGAATCTGGAGTTCTGAGCGAACGGAGATTGCATGTAAGAGAGATCCTAAGGGAGAGGTAACGGAAGGAGTTACCTCTCCCTTTCTGTTTGCGGACGGACGCGCGCCGGCGATATTGCGGGGACCCGCGCCTTGCGGCGCTGTGAGACGGCGCCGTGCTGACTATAGTCACCGCAGTTGAAAAGAAGCAAATGCTTCTTTTCAACCCTGGGGCGCATAGGCGCCCCAGGGGCCGTGAAACGGCCTGACGGTGGACTTCA
>JAAWIL010000037.1 GCA_022796315.1 Oscillibacter sp.
GGATGCCGGATGGACGAGGAGTTTTCTCGTCAGACAAGGAGATGTTCCGCAGCAATCCTGACGGATTGCAAGGAACAGCGACGCAGTATGGCGGGAAAAGGACCGACCAGACGGCGTTCATCGGTTGTGAATACAGGTTCTCAGACCTGGGGCGCACAGGCACTCCAGGGACCGTGAAACGGCCTGACGGCGGACTGCCCAGGCAAAACACGGCACCTGTTATGTACCGCGGGCTTTGCCCGTCCCGAAGATCGGGTTCCCGATTCTCACGTGTTCTGACGGTATTCTCCGCAGTCCGCGGGGCCTCCCCGCAGCATCTCCAAGCCATGCTCCAGCGCCGGCAGCACCGCCGCCAGATTCTCCCGCGCCGCCTTGGGAGACCCCGGCAGGTTCACAATCAGCGTCCGCCCCCGAATGCCCGCCTGGGCCCGGGACAACGCCGCCCTGGGGGTGATCTCCAGGGAGGCCGCCCGCATGGCCTCCGGTATCCCAGGCGCCATCCGCTCGCAGACCGCCAGCGTCGCCTCCGGCGTCACATCCCTGGGGGAGAAGCCGGTTCCCCCGGCGGTCACCGCCAGGGCAATCTCCCCGCCGCCGGCCAGACGCCGCAGGGCCTCCTCAATCTCCTCCCGCTCATCCGGCACGATTCCACAGGAGACCACCTCATACCCGGCCTCCTCCAGCATCCGGACCACCTCCGGCCCGGTCTCATCCGGGCGCTCTCCCCGAAAGGAGCGGTCACTGACCGTCAAAACCGCCGCACGATACATCTTTACGCCTCCCACAGCAAAATTTCCTCCGGCAGTATGGCCGCCAGGAGCCGTTCCCCCTCCGGGGGCCGTTCCAGAGCCGCGCGCAGCAGCGGCGCTCCCTCCGGGGCCCCCTCCGGCCGCAGCAGCGCCGTCACGCCCTCCAGATCCCGGATCACCCGGACCACCCGGCAGGGCAGCGCATTCTCCGCCCCCGGCGGCGCCGGGCGCACCTGGGCGCTCCGGAAGCCCGCCCGGCGCACCCCCTCCGGCACGGCGCGGCCGCAGGCGAGGGTCCGCCCCCACTGGGGCAGAAACACCCCGTCCCCCTGGGGCACGGCCTCCAGCAGGTTCTCCCACCCCGCCAGCCGGGCGGCGGCCTCCGAGGCGGGACGGCGGAACAGCTCCTCTGTCCCGCAGACCGGCAGGGACCGCCCACCCTCCAGCACGCAGACCTGGCGGCAGGCGCGGAACACCTCCCCCCGGTCATGGGACACCCACACCGCCGGGCCGGAGAAGCTCTCCAGCGTCTCCGCCAGCTCCAGCTCCACCTGGTCCCGGAGGAAGCCGTCCAGGGCGGAGAGGGGCTCATCCAGCAGGATCGCTTGAGGCTCCGCCGCCAACAGGCGGGCCAGCGCCGTCCTCTGCTGCTGCCCGCCGGAGAGCTGGCCCGGCCGCAGGGACGCCGCGTCCTCCAGGCGGAACCGGCGGAGCAGCTCCGCCGCCACAGCCTGCCGCCGGGACCGGTCCGGCGCCGCCGCCGCGATGTTCTCCCGGACCGTCCAGTGGGGAAACAGGGCGTACTGCTGGAAGAGGTATCCCACCCGCCGCCGCCGGGGCGGCAGGTTGATGTTCGCGGCGCTGTCAAAGAGCACCCGGCCATCCAGAACGATCCTCCCCCGGTCCGGGGTCAGAAGTCCCGCTATGCACCGCAGCGTCACGGACTTCCCGCTGCCGGAGGCCCCCAGCAGGGCCAGAGGCCCCTCTCCGGTCTGAAAGCGGACCTCCAGGTGAACCGCTCCCAGCCGCTTTTCCAGCTCCACAGACAGTCCCATCAGCGCCCGCCTCCCCTCTTCTGGGTCTCCAGCAGGTTCAGCGCCAGCAGAAACGCGCCGGAGAGGGCCAGGTTCACCAGCACCCACCGGACCGTTCCGGCGTTGTCCCCGATACGCCAGAGCTGGTACACCGTGGTGGCGATCACGGCGGTGCGTCCGGGGATGTACCCCGCCAGCATGGAGGTGGCCCCATACTCCCCCAGGGCCCTGGCGAAGGCCAGCACCACCCCCGCCAGAATCCCCTGGCGGCAGCAGGGCATCCGCACCCGCCAGAAGATCCAGGCCTCGGAGCGGCCCAGGGTCCTGGCGGCGTCCGCCAGCGTCTCGTCAAAGCTCTCAAAGGCCCCCCGGGCCGTGCGGTACATCAGCGGGAAGGCCACCACCGCCGCCGCCAGCGCAGCGGCCTGCCACGTCATGGCCAGCCGGAGGTCAAAGGTCTCCAGCAGCCACCGTCCCGCCGGCCGCCGGGGCCCCAGCAGGCGCAGCAGCAGCCAGCCCGTCACCGTGGGCGGCAGCACCAGGGGCAGCGTCAGCGCCGCGTCCAGCAGCCCCCTGGCCAGCCGGGGCAGCTTCCCGGCCAGCCGGGCGGCAAAAATCCCCAGGAAGAACACCGCCGCCGTGGAAACCGCCGCGATCCGGAGCGAATTATAGAGTGGAAACCAGTCCATCAAAGGCCCTCCTATGGAATCAGGAATCCTCCGCCAGCACCGTGAAGCCCATGCCCGCAAAGACCTCCGCCGCCTCGCCGGAGGACAGTGCGTCCAAAAAGGCCCGGGCCTCCTGAGGGCGCCCGCTGTTCCTCGACACGGCGGCGGGATAGACCACCCGGCCGCACTGCTCCTCCGTGGCGGTATCCACCACCATGAGCCCCGCAGCCCGGGCGTCTGTGGCGTAGACGATCCCGCAGTCCACCGTCCCCTCCAGGATCTGGGCGGTCACCTCCTTGACGTTGGACCCGTAGGTGAGGACGCCGGAGGCGGCCAGGGCCTCCTCATCCAAACCGTAATACCGGAAGAGCCTCTGGGTGTACTGCCCCACCGGCACATCGCCGTTTCCCACCGCCGCCAGCACGTTCCCCTGTTCCAGCCGCTCCGCCAGCCGGCCGAAGCTTGTAATCCCGCCGGGGTTCCCCTGGGGGACCGCCAGCGTCACCTGGTTCTCCAGAAGATCCCGGCGGGTGTTGGAGTCGATCAGGTCCGGCGCCTCCCCGGCGGGTTCCTCCTCCGGCGCGGCGGCGTCCACCGCCGGGGCCGCAGCGGCGTCCAGCTGATCCATCTGCCTCTTCCCGGCAGACAGGAACACGTCGCACTCCGCCCCCTCCTGGATCTGGGCCTTCAAGGCACCGGAGGAGTCGAAGTGAAATACCAGCGCCACACCGGGGTGGTCCGCCTCATAGCGCGTCCCGATCTCCGTCAGGGCCTCCTGCAGGGAGGCCGCCGCGAAGACGTGGAGCTCCGTGTCCCCGGTGCTCCCTCCGCCGCAGGCGGTGAGCCCCAGCCCCAGACAGAGGGCCAGGAGAACTCCTCTTCTCATGCAAAATCTCCTTTCCAAATCTCCGCCGTCACGTTCCAAAGGGGCACACCGGCCACCGGCACTCCCCGCAGCCCAGACACAGTCCCCCCTCGCCCATCGCGGCGAATTCCGCCGCCGTCAGCTCCACCCCGGCCAGAACCCGGGGCAGCACCAGGTCGAATATTGTGGCTCCGGCGTACATGACGCACCCCGGCAGGCCCATAACGGGCGTTCCATCCTGGAAATAGCCCAGCAGGAACATGGCTCCCGGCAGCACCGGGGCCCCGTAGGTGACGATCCGCGCTCCGCTGGCCCGGATGCCGCCGGGGGTGCTGTCGTCGGGGTCCACGCTCATGCCGCCGGTACAGAGGATCAGCTCCGCGCCGGTTCCCCGCAGCTCTTGGATGGCCCTTGCCACCTCTTCCACGCCGTCGCCGGAATAGACCACCGCCAGGGTCTCCACGCCGTACTCCGCCAGCTTCTCCCGCACCACCGGGGTGAAGGTATCCTGAATCCGCCCCGACTTCACCTCGTTGCCGGTGGCCGCGATAGCGGCCGTCCTCCTCCGGTAGGGCAGCAGCTCCAGCAGGGGGGCGTCCCCCGCCGCGCTCTCGGCGGCCCGGAGCCGCGCCTCCCCGATGACCAGGGGGATCACCCGCATCCCCGCCAGCCGGTCCCCCTGGCGGACGGGGGTATCCCCGCGGCGGGTGGCAATCATCAGCTCCCCCACGGAGTTCACCGCCAGCAGCCGCCGGCGGTCCACCCGAAAGAGGCCGTCCCGGGCCGCCCGCAGCTCGATCTTGCCCTCCTTCACCGCCGTGGGCTCCATGCCCTGGTTGGCGCAGAGGGCCAGGAGCCGCCTGGCGGCGGCGTCCTCGTGGACCATGCCGGGGGTCACCTCCCAGACGTACAGGTGCTCCTTGCCCATGGAGAGGAGCACGGGGATGTCCTCCCGGGTCACCACGTGGCCCTTGCGGAAGCGGGCGTCCTTATACCGGTCCTTGATGATCTGGGTCAGGTCGTGGCACAGCACATGGCCCACGGCGTCCTCGGTTTTGATCAATTTCATTCCAGCACCTCCACCTCGTCTCCCGCCCGGACAGCGCCCTCCCGGACCACCACGGCGAAGACGCCCTCTGTGGGCATCACGCAGCGGCCCGCGGCCCGCCGGATGGCGCAGTCGCTGTGGCACTCCTTGCCGATCTGGGTGAGCTCCACCACGGTCTCACCGATCCGCAGGCGGGTGCCCACGGGCAGGGTGTTCAATTCCAGACCCCGGACGTTGATGTTCTCCGCGAAGACGCCGGGGGTCAGGGGGATGGGGGAGCCGGGGCGCATCCGGTCCACGCTCTCCTCCGCCAGAAGGGAGATCTGGCGGTGCCAGTCTCCGGCGTGGGCGTCCCCCACGATACCGTGGCGGAGCTTGAGCCGGATCTCCGGAACCGGGTGCTTTTGTTCCCCTTTGCGCGCACTGAGGTTGACCGAGAGGACCTGCGGCATGGAAATCACTCCTTTTTATTCTGTTTGGCGGATGGGGGCAAAACCGTCTGAGATGATTCTGTGGGGAATGTGCGCCGTGGTTTTCTGCGGTTTTGGGGGAGAACTTTTGAGATTTTTCGCCGCTTCGCGGCGGTTCTTGCGGGGCGCCGCCCCCTGGACCCCTGCCGCCTTTTGAAAAAGGCGGGCGAAAACTTTTTTCATTCCTCCCGGGAATAGGTGCCGCTCCTGCCGCCGCTTTTCTCCAGCAGGCGGATGTTTCCGATCTCCATATCCCGCTGCACCGCCTTGCACATATCGTAGATCGTCAGCGCGGCGGCGGACACGGCGCTCAGGGCCTCCATCTCCACGCCGGTGACGCCGGTACAGGTCACCTCCGCCCGGATCTCCACCGCCGTCTCTCCCAGCGAGAAGGTGAGGTTCACCCCTGTCAGGGGCACCTGGTGGCACATGGGAATCAGCTCCCAGGTGTGCTTCGCCGCCTGAATCCCCGCCACCTGGGCCACCGCCAGCACGTCCCCCTTGTTCAGGGTCCCCTGCCGGATGTGGGCCATGGTCTCCGGGGAGACCCGGATCTCCCCGGCGGCTGCCGCCCGGCGGCAGGTGACTTCCTTCTCCGTCACATCCACCATGTGGGCCCGGCCCTGTGTATTGAAATGGGTCAGCTCTGCCATAGTTCAGCCTCCAATCTGGTTCATGCTCCTGGGCGTGTCGCTGGAGCGCTCCGTCAGGTGGTGGGTCCGGGGCTTCTCCCGGATGCCCCGCCGGATGGCCGCCTCCAGGGCCTCCCCGCGGAGACCCGCCAGGGGGATCTCCTCCCGGCTGTGGAGACAGCTTTTCAAATGGCCGTCGGCGGTGACACGAATCCGGCTGCACCCGCCGCAGAAGGCGCGGCTCAGGGGGGCGATCAGGCCCACCGTGCCGGCCCCGCCGGGAAGCCGGAAGCGCCTTGCCACGCCCCGCCCGGAAACCTCCTCCAACTCCGGGGCCCGCTCCAGCACCGAGGAGACCGGCAGAAAGCAGCTCCGGGGCCAGGCGGCGCAGGGACCCATGGGCATCAGCTCCAGGAACCGGACCTCCCAGGGGTGGTCCCGGGTCAGCTCCAAGAAGTCCCCGATCTCATCCTCGTTGAACCCGCCCACCAGCACCATGTTGATCTTCAGCCCTGCAAAGCCCGCGTCCTCCGCCGCCCGGATGCCGGCCAGGAGATCCCCCGGCGGCTCCCGGCGGGTCATGGCGGCGTACCGCTCCCGCCGCAGGGTGTCCAGGCTGATGTTCAGCCGGTCCACGCCCGCCGCCCTCAGGGCGGGCGCCAAGCTCTCCAGCCCCAGGCCGTTGGTGGTCAGGCACAGCTCCTCCAGACCGGGGATGGCCCTCAGGCCCCGGCAGATCTCCGGAAGGTCCTCCCGCACCAGCGGCTCCCCGCCGGTGAGGCGGATCTTCCGGATGCCGCACCGGACGGCCGCCGCCGCCAGCTCCAGGTACGCCTCCGCCGTCAGCTCCCCGGTCCGGGGCGCTCCCTCCGCCGGCATACAGTACCGGCAGCGGCAGCTGCACCGGTCTGTCACCGACAGCCGCAGATCCGTAATTTCCCGCCCCCAGCGATCCCGCATGGCCCGCCTCCTATTGAAAAAGTGCATTTTGCGCTTTTCCGGCTTGATCCGCAATATCGTGATACTCAAATGAGGTTAACGCTGGTTTCAGCATAGCAGATTCAAGGAAAAAGTCAAGGAAAAACCGCCCTGGAAGGAATCCCTTCCAGGGCGGTTTGCTCAGTGGACTTCCTCCGGCTCCGGCGTCTCCGCGCCGCGCTCCGGGCGCTTCTTCCTCCGGAACTTCCCCGGCAGGCTGTCGATCACGGAATAGAACACCGGCGTCAGCACCAGGGTGATGACCGTGGAGATGGCCATGCCGCTGATCATAACAATTCCCATGTCGCTCATCATCTCGTTGGTCTCCCCCACCCCCAGGGCCATAGGGACCATGGCCAGGATCGTGGTGAGGGTGGTCATCATGATGGGCCGGATGCGCAGGGGGCAGGCGTGGAGAATGGCCTCCTCCCGGGACTCCCCCATGCGGCGGCGCACCTTGATGTACTCCACCAGGATGATGGAGTTGTTGACCACCGTGCCCGCCAGCATAATGAGGGCCACCAGGGAGATGACGGACAGGTCCTTTCCCGTCACCGGCAGGGCGAAGAGCGCCCCGGCAAAGGCCGCCGGCAGGATCAGCATCACGATCACCGGCATCAGGAAGGACTCAAACTGGGCCGCCAGCACGAAGTACACCAGGCCCATGGCCACCAGCAGGGCCAGCAGCAGGTCTGTGAAGCTCTCCATCATGTTGGAATAGCTGCCGCTGATCTCGGCGGTATAGCCCTCCGGCAGGCTGTACTCCTCCAGGATGGACCGGATGGACCGGGTCATGGCGGTGACGTCCCCGCTGATGGTATCGCCGGTCACGCTGACCTGCCGGGACTGATTCACCCGGGTGATGGTCTGGGGCTCCTGGACCACGGCCACCTCCGCCACGGAGCTCAGGGGCACCGTGCCGCCGAAGTTGGAGGGAATGGCCATGGACCGCAGGGCGCTCAGGCTCTCCCCGGCCTTGCCGCTTCCCCGGACCACCACGTCCAGCTCCCGGTTGTCGATGGTGACGGTGGTGGCCGTGGCGCCGGTGAGCTCCGAGCGGACGGCGGCGCCCACGGCGGCGGCGGTGAGGCCGTACTGGGCGGCGGCCTCCCGGTTCAGCGTCACCTTCACCTGGGGCACCCGCCGGGCCAGAGAGCTCTGGACATCGACGGCGTCCGGCAGGCTGCCGATCTCCTTGGCCAGGTCCTCGGCGATCATGGTCAGGGTCTCATAGTCGTTTCCGGTGATCTCCACATTGATGTCCTCGCCGCTGACCATTCCCATGGAGCTGGAGGCGCTGACGGTGATCTCACAGCCGGCGATGTCCTGGAGACAGGGCCGGAGGCTGTCGGTGATCTCAAAGCAGCTGCGGCTCCGCTCCCCCTTGGATACCAGATTCAGCATCATCGTGACAGACTCATCCTGGGCGATGTAGTAGATCTCCTCCAGCTCCGGCACCTCCCGCTGGGCGATGGCGGTAATCCGGCTGGCAATGGCGGCGCTCTCGTCCGCCTGTGAGCCGATGGGCATACTGACGCTGATGGAGACCTGTCCCTGGTCCATATCCGGCATCATCACCAGGTTGGAGGCGAACACCGGCAGGGCCATGGCCGCCACCAGCCCCAGGGCGGCCAGCATTCCGGTCTTCAGGTGGTGGACGAAGTAGTCCAGCAGCCTCAGATAGAACCGGTACAGCCGCTCAATCCAGCGCCCCGCCCTGGCCGCCAGAGCGTTGGGCCGCTTCTCCGCCCGCTTCAGCTGCTGGCGGCGGATCTTCTCCTCGTCCAGCATCAGGTAGCACAGCAGCGGCACCAGGGTCAGCGCGATGGCCAGGGAGGCGAAGATCAGCGAGGCGATGGTCAGGGCGAAGTCCCGGAACATCATGCCGGCGATGCCGCTGACGAAGCCCAGAGGCACAAACACCGCCTCGGTGGTCAGGGTGGAGGCCACCACCGAGGTCGTCACCTCCCGGGTTCCCTCCACGCAGGCGGTGAGGCGGTCCTTGCCCTCGGCGGCAAAGCGGTAGATGTTCTCCAGCACCACAATGGAGTTGTCCACGATCATGCCCACGCCCATGGCCACGCCGCCCAGGGTCATCATGTTCAGCGTCAGGTCCATGGCGTTCATCAGCACGAACACCGCCAGGATGCACACCGGCATCGACACGGCAATGGTCATGGTGGCGCTGCCCCGGCGCAGGAACAAAAAGACCACGACGGCCGCCAGCAGCACGCCCTGGAGGATGTTCTGGAGGGCCGCGTCCACGGACAGGTTGATATACTCCGAGGCCAGATACGGCGTTGTGTAGGCCACGGCGGGATTCTTCTCATGGAGCTCCGCCAGCTTCGCCGCCACCGCGTCGGCCACCGCCGCCTCGTTGGCCCCGGACTGCTTGGAGACCTGGAGCACCACGCAGGCGGTGCCGTCCACCTCGGCGAAGGCGTCGGTGGCCTCCGTCTCCAGCGTCACATCCGCCACCTCCCGCAGCCGCACGGCGCCGCCGGTGGGCAGGGAGAGCAGCATGTTCTCCACGTCCTCCACCGACTGGAACTTGGCGTCTGTACTGACGGTGAGAGTCTTGGAGCCGTTCTGCATGTCGCCGCCGGGGTAGAGCAGGTTCTGTCCCGCCAGGAACTGGGAGACGTAGCTGTTGGACAGCCCCAGGCCCGCCGCCCGGGCGGGGTCCACCTCCACGGCGATCCGCTGGGTTACGCCGCCGCTGACGGTGACCTGGGCCACGCCGTCAATCCGCTCCAGGGCCGGGGCCACGGTATTGTCCGCCAGGGTCTGGAGGACCGACAGGTCCTCGCCGGTGAGGGCCACCATGGCGGTGGGCATCAGCTCGCTCAGGTTCAGGTTCACGATCACCGGGTCCATGGCGTCCTCCGGCAGGCTCACCCGGTCAAACTGCTCCCGGAGCTTCGTGGCGGCGATGTCCAGGTCCGTGCCGTCCACGTAGGTGACCTGGAGCTGGCACATGCTGTCCGCCGAGGTGGAGGACACGGAGTCCACGCCGGAGACCGACATGACGGCGGACTCCAGGGGCCGGGTCACCAGCTCCTCAATGTCGCTGGGGTTGGCGCCGTTGTAGTAGCAGACCACCATGGCCATGGGGGCCTCCAGGTCCGGCATCAGGGCCAGCTGCAGCTGGGTGGTGAAGATGACGCCGAACACGGAGATCATAATCACCGCCAGGAGCGTGGCCACCTTGTGCTGGATACAGAATTTTGAAAGGCTCATGCGTCCTCCCCGCTCACAATCCGCACGGCGTCGCCGTCATGGAGGTAGGCCTGGCCCACGGTCACCAGCTGCTGGCCCTCCTTCAGGCCGGAGAGCACCTCCGTGACGCCGCTGCCGGTGAGGCCGGTGATCACCTCCAGATACTTGGCGGCATCATTTTCCACCACGTAGACATACTGGGTCTCCCCGCTGGTCAGAATGGCCTCCGTGGGCACCACCAGGGTGTTCTGGGAGACATCGGTGTGGAAGGTCACGTCGGCGAACATGCCGGAGAGCAGCCCGCCGGTCTCCGCCGGGACGGCCAGGGTCACCGTGTAGAGCTTGGTCTGGAAATTGGCCGCCCGCTCCACGGAGCGGATCGCCGCCGTAAAGCTCTGGTTCGCGGCGCTGACCTCCACGTCCGCCGTGTCCCCGATGGAGAGCTTGGGCACCAGGGCCTCGGACACGGAGACCGTCACCTTCATCTGGTCCGCCCCATCAATGACCGCCAGGGGCAGCGAGTTGGAGATGTAGCTGTTCTCCACGGCGTTCATGGTCACCAGGGTCCCCGTCATGGGCGCGATGACGTTGCCGGCGGTATCCACGTGCTCCAGGGCCAGGTCCAGCTGCTCCACGCCGCTGCGGGCGTTCTGGATGCCCGCCTCCAGCTGGGCCAGGGTGGCGCTCCGTCCGGCCTCGGCGGTCTGGTAGTTCAGCTCCGCCTGGTCCACCTCCAGCTGGGAGGCCGCGCCGATCTCAAAGAGGGCCTTGGTGTTGGTCACGTTGTCCGCCGCCAGCCGGACCTGCTGGTCCAGAATCCCCTTCTGATCCTGATAGCTCTGGACGGCGGCGTCATAGCTGATGCGGGCGGCGTTGTAGCCCGAGAGGGCGCTGCCCAGCTCCAGGGTGCAGAGGATCTCCCCCGCCTGCACCTGGTCCCCGGCGCCAAAGTACACGGCGGTACACTTCGCCGGGCTGGAGATCAGGATGGTGGACTCATTGTCCGCCGAGATCTGGCCAGAGACCTGGTTCTCCGCGGCAATGGTGCTGGGGAGCACGGTCTGGACCTGGACGGCCACGCCTGCGGCGGGCTCCGGGCTCTCCTCCGTCTCCCCGCCGCAGGCCGTGAGGGTGAGCAGAAGCGCGGCCGTCAGAAGCAGGGCCGCGATGCGGTGTTGTTTCATAATCGTAGAACCCTCCAAATTAGTTCAGGATGCCATGCTGCACAGCCCAGCAGTAGCTGTTGTAAGCGGAAAACAGGTCCCCGGCGGCACTGCGCACGGTGTTCTCCTGGGCCCGCAGGTCGTCCGCCGCCGTCAGCAGCGCGTTCTGGGAGATGGTGCCCTGCTGGTACTTCAGCTCCGCCGCCGCGTAGGACTCCTGCTCACAGGCCAGGGAGACCTTGGCCGCCTCCCAGATCTGGCGGTAATCCTTCACCTGAGCGTACAGGGTGCGGAATTTCAGCTCGTAGTTCTGGACGGTGTTGTTATATGTATACTGCGCCGCCTGCCAAGTGTACTTGGCGCTGCGGAACTCATAGCGCTCCTCGTCATAGGCGTAGCTGGAGCCGGCGTCCTTGTAGTCGTCCCGCGCGTCCTCCAGGATCTTTCCGGCGTCGTAGAGCTCATAGCTCTTCTCTCTGGCGGCGGCCAGGTCCGTCTCCAGCTCCATGGCCTCCAGCTGGGCGTCCGTGACCTCCGGGACCTCTCCCAGCCGGATCTCCCCGGTCTGCTCCGCGCCGATCATCATCTCCAGCTGAACCTTGTAGTTCCTGATATTCATCCGCAGCGTGGCAAGGCCGCTCTCCAGGGACGTCCGGCCCGCCCGGACCTCCGAGAGCTGCATGGCGGAGATCTGCCCCAGGGTGTAGCGCAGCTCCATCTCCGTCACCGTGCGGTCCAGGGCCTCCAGCTGCCGGGCCAGGCCCGCCTCCTGGGTCTCCATGGCCGCGACGGCCACGTACAGCGCCTCCCCCGCCACCACCATCTGGTCCTGGAGGTGGTTCAGCTGGCGGATCACATCGGCGTTGTCCCGCTGCATGTCGCCGTCCTTGATGGACTCAAAGGTATCCCGCACGGCGTCATAGGCCTTGTCCAGCTGGTCATAGGCGCTGTGGTACTCGTAGTCGCTGTACCCCAGGTTCTGGCCCGTCTCCTCCTCCATGGACTTCAGGGCCCCCGACCCCAGCACCAGCTGCCACTGGGCCTTGGCGATCTGGTTCAGCTGCAAGCGCAGATCCTCGTAGAGATCCTCGTAGTCGATCTCCTCCAGGGTCCGCACGCTCTGCTCCAGGGTCAGAATCTGGAGGTTGTTCTCCCGCATCCGGCGCTCCATGTTGGCAAAGCTCACCTGGCCCACCGCGTCGGGCTCAATGGCGACGCTCTCCTCCAGGTCCGGCCCCGCCAGCGCGGGGGGCTCCGGCTCCTCCGGGTTTTCCGGGTCTTCCGGATTCTCCGGGTTCTCCGAATCCTCCTGGTTCTCCGTCTCCCCGGCGTCCTCCGCTCCGGCGGACTCCCCGGACACCTGGGGCGCCTCCCCGGTCTCGCCGGCCTTGGGCGGCTCCTCCGCCAGGGCGGACACGCCGCACACCGACGCCATCAGCGCCAGCATCACCAGCAGGGCTGTCAATCTCCTCTTCATGGGTTCCTCCTTATTGATGTATTGGCGGCCCGCTCCGGAAGCAGGCACCCGTATTGGATGATCTCCAGCTGGGCCTCCATCTCCTGGCGGAACTCCGCCATCCGCTCCGGCTGGAGCAGGGTATCCATCAGGCTCCGGCCCAGTACGCCCAGGGTCATCAAAAACACCCTGCGCACGTAGGCCTTATCCTGCCGGGCCAGGCTGGACACGCGGATCTTCTCCATCAGCTCCGGGGGAACCTCAGACTGGAGCATCCCCGCCATCAGCTTTTGCAGGTCGATCCCCGGGTTGACCTGCAGCACCTGAAAGCACCGGACCATCAGAGGCCGGGGCTCCTCACAGCGGACAATCTCGTCATACACCGCCATTTGCAGCTGAAAGATGTCCCCGTCCGTCTGGCGGAGCAGATCCCCGAAAAACCCCACCACGCACACCTTGACGTCCTCCAGCAGGTAGAGGAACAGCTCCTCCTTCCCGGCGAAGTACTGATAAAAGCTGCCCCGGGGGATGCCCGCCTGGCGGACAATCTGATTGATGGAGGCGTCCGCAAACTTGACACGGGTGAATTCGGCCCAGGCCGCTTCCATGAAGCGGCCTCGCTTCTCCTCCGGCAGCCGGAGGAAGGTTTCCGTCGGCACGCGCTCAGCTCCTTCCAAACAATGACACGTTGTCACAAAATGACAGGCTGTCATTTATTATAGGCAGGCTCCCGCGCCCTGTCAACCGTCTTTTCGTTCAGGACCTGTGAATATTCCATGAACGCCGGGACCGCCCCCCCTCCGGGCGCCGCCCGGATCTCCGCCCTTCTTTGTTACAACTGTCCGCAAGTACCGCTCCTATTTATATATCCGCAAACCCGTTGGTTCCAGGCTGGCAGACCGCCCTAGATTCTGGATCGTTTGTTACAACCACGTTACAAAACAGGTATGTTTATTGACTTTCGCGCAAACGGCGTGTTATGATCATCATGCAAAACGGAGGGCCGCTCCAATCCGGAGCAGATACGGGCCGGCTAGCCACGGTATGTGCGCCGGGCGGGACGCTTGTCCGACGTTTTGACAAAAAACTGGCGGCAAGACCGCCAAATTCTAAAAGGAGGAAGACCCAAATGAGAAAGTTCCTTTCTCTGGTGCTGGCGCTGGTCATGATGATGTCTCTTGTCACGATCAACGCCGGC
>JAAWIL010000038.1 GCA_022796315.1 Oscillibacter sp.
AGCCGCCGCAATCCTGGCGGATTGCAAGGGTTTTTAACGAAGTCTGGACGGAAAATACGCCGCCAAGACGTGTGCGGGGAGATTTTAAACAGGCTCTTAAAGCAGACTCTAAAGTAGTATAGCATGGACAGGCCCTAAATTCCAGTAATATTTGGGCGAGAACACAGAATTCCCCTGCCGCAGAAAAACGGCCAGCCCAAAAGGCCAGCCGTCCCCTTATTTCGATTCCAGCGCCGCCAGGGCCGTCTTCGCCGCGGCCTGCTCGGCCTCCTTCTTGCTGTGGCCGGAGCCGCTGCCGACGACGCTGCCGTTCAGCAGCACCTCGGCCTGGAAGGTCTTGTCGTGGTCCGGTCCCTGCTCTCCCGCCATCCGGTAGCTGAGGACCTGATCCGCCTGCCGCTGCACCAGCTCCTGGAGGGCGGTCTTGTAGTCCCGCCGCTTCTCCTCCACCACGCTCTCCCGCTGGGCGTCCAGCAGGCAGCGGTGGATCAGGGGATTCACCGCCTCCATGCCGCCATCCAGATACACGGCGGCAAACACCGCCTCCGTGGCGTCTGCCAGAATGGAGGTCCGGTTTCTTCCGCCGCCGGTCTCCTCCCCCTTGCCCAGCATCAGGTAGCGCCCCAGGTCCAGCCGCCGGGCAACCTCATACAGACTCTGCTCGCACACCAGCGCCGCCCGAATCCGGGTAAGATCCCCCTCCGGGGCCTCCGGGTGCCGGGCAAAGAGGTACTCCGCCGTCACAAAGCCCAGAACCGCGTCCCCCAGAAACTCCAGGCGCTCGTTGCTGCGCAGGTGTCCGCCCCGGTGCTCGTTGGCATAGGAGCTGTGGCTCAGGGCCTCCTGCAGCAGCGCCGGATTCCGAAACGTGTAATTCAGTTTTTTCTCCAGTTCCTGCATCTCACGCGCCTCCATAAGGAAGCCCCGCGACACCGCGGGGCCCGTCCTGGGAACCTGTATTCTCGGCCGCTTCTGAGCATTCCCCGTCATACCTCCGGTATCCCTGGAAACTTTCTCCGCACTCCGCCGCCGGGCTCAGGTTCTCACTTCACTTTCCCGGCAATGTAATTCACCGCGTCGCCCACGGTCTTGAGGCCGCCGAGATCCTCCTCCTGGGTCTCTCCGATCTCGAACTCCTCTTCCATCGCCATAACCAGCTCCACCAGGTCCACGGAATCCGCGCCCAGGTCCTCCTCAAACGAGGTCTCCATGGTCACCTCCGCCGGCTCCATGGCAAACTGCTCTGCCACCAGCTCCCGCATGGTCTGAAAAATTTCCTCAACTGCCATCTGTGTTTCACTCCTCAGAGAATTATGGTGTTCTGTGCCAAAAGGGCCTCCATTACTGGCATCATAAGGCATCGTCACGCCGCTGTCAAGGGGCAATCACATTTTTTCCTGTCCGCGCTCCACTTTCATCAGCTGGATGTCCCGCTCCACGTCGGCGATGAAGCCGCTCTCGGCGTACTCCTTGGCCCGCAGAATCGCGTTGCGGACCGCCCGGGCGTCCGAGGACCCGTGGGCCTTGATCACCGGCTTGGAGATCCCCAGAAAGGGCGTGCCGCCGATCTCGCCAGGGTCCAGCAGCTTCTTCATTTCCGCCAGGCCCGGCTTCACCAGGGCCGCCGCCATCTTCGTCTTGGCGCTGGAGAGGAACACCCCCTTCAGCTCCTTGAGCAGAAACTTCGCGGTGCCCTCCAGGCTCTTGAGCATGACGTTTCCCGTGAAGCCGTCGGCCACCAGCACGTCGGCGCCGCCCATCATGGCCTCATTGGCCTCCAGGTTGCCCGCGAAGTGAATCCGGCCCGCCTCTCCGGCCTCCTTCAGCAATGCGCAGGCCTCGCGGCGCAGGGCGTCGCCCTTCTCCTCCTCGGCGCCGATGTTCAAAAGGGCCACTCTGGGCTTCTCGATCTCCAGCACCCGCTTGGCGTAGTAGCTCCCCAGGTAGGCGAACTGGAGCAGGTACTCCGGCGTACACTCGGCGTTGGCGCCGCAGTCACACAGCACCAGCTTCCCTGCCGCCGTGGGGATCACCGGACCCATGGCGGCCCGGCGGATTCCGCGAATCCGCTTCACCACCAGGGTGGCCCCCGCCAGCAGCGCCCCGGTGGACCCGGCGGAGACAAAGGCGTCTCCCGCCCCGTCCCGCAGCAGGTTCAGCCCCACCGTCAAAGAGGAGTCCTTTTTCATCTTGAAGGCGGTGGCCGGATCGTCCTCGATCTCCACCACCTCCGACGCATCCCGGATCTCCACTCCGGCGGGCAGCGTCTTCTCGCCGCAGGCCTCCACGGCCCGCAGGACCTCCGCCGCCCGGCCCACCAGCAGGATCTCCACCCCGTGGGCCCTGTAGGCCTCCAGCGCCCCCCGGACGATTTCCTCCGGGGCATGGTCGCCGCCCATGGCGTCTACGATGATCTTCATGTCAGAACCTCCTCTCTGATTTGCCCGATGATCTCCAGGGACCGCGCCGCCAGCTCCCCGTTCTTGTTCCGCTTCCCCTTCACCCGGTGGTCCAGGGGCGGAATGATGCCGAAATTGATATTCATCGGCTGGAAGGACGTCACGGACGCATTGGAGATATACAGCCCCAGGGCGCCGATGGCGGTCTCCCGGGGGAAGTCGGCGGGCGCCATGCCCCGCAGTCTCCGGGCGGTCTCCACACCCACCAGAAAGCCGCTGGCCGCGGACTCCACGTACCCCTCCACGCCGGTCATCTGCCCGGCGAAGGCGATCCTGGGCTCCTTCCGCAGCCGGTAGTACCGGTCCAGCAGCCGGGGGGAATCCAGGAACGTATTGCGGTGCATGACTCCATAGCGCAGAAACTCCGCGTCATGGAGGGCGGGGATCATGGAGAACACCCGCCTCTGCTCCGGGAATTTCAGATGGGTCTGGAAGCCCACCAGGTTATAGACGGACCCCTCGGCGTTGTCCCGCCGCAGCTGTACCACGGCGAAGGGCTCTCTTCCCGTCCTGGGGTCCCGCAGGCCCCTGGGCTTCAGGGGGCCGTAGCACAGGGTATCCCGGCCCCGGCGGGCCATGACCTCCACAGGCATACAGCCCTCGAAGACCTTCCTGTCCTCAAAGCCGTGGACCTCCGCCTCCTGGGCGGTGGTGAGGGCCTGCCAGAAGGCCTCATACTCCGCCTCGTCCATGGGGCAGTTCACGTAGTCCGCCGTGCCCTTGCCGTACCGGGAGCCCATCCAGGCCCGGTCCATGTCCACGCTGGCGGCGGAGACCAGGGGCGCGGCGGCGTCGTAGAAGTGGAGGGCGCTGCCGGTCCCCAGAAGCGTCTGGAGCTTGTCCGCCAGGGCGTCGGAGGTCAGGGGTCCGGAGGCGATCACCACCTCTCCCTCGGGGATCTCCGTGACCTCGCCGGGGACGACGGTGATATTCGGATGGCTCCGGAGCTTCTCCGTCACCAGGGCCGCGAAGCCGTGGCGGTCCACGGCCAGAGCGCCGCCGGCCTCCACTCTCGTGGCCTCCGCGCACTGGAGGATCAGGGAGTTCAGCTGCCGCAGCTCCTCCTTCAAAAGGCCCACGGCGTTTTCCAGCTGGTCCCCCCGCAGGGAGTTGGAGCAGCAGAGCTCCGCGAAGTATTCGGTCGTATGGGCGGGGGTTTTCTTCTCCGGCTTCATCTCCCGGAGGGTGACCTGGAGTCCCCGCTGGGCCAGCTGCCAGGCGCACTCGCTGCCGGCCAGGCCGGCGCCGATGACGGTGATGTTCATGGTTGGTTCCTCCATAAGGGGGGATTTTGGCTATGGTGATAGCCTGGCATTGCACCCCCCATTTTCTCTTTTTCTGAGCGCAGAAAAAGAGAAAACGGGCCGTGCACGGTCCAAAAGAGAAAAAGACGTAGGGCGACAACTTGACCGGAGGTCAAGTTGCGCCATGTACGGGGGTTGTCCCCGCCCGGTTTGGGTGGAGACTTGGAAGTCCCTGCCGGCGCGCGCCGGACCACTCAGTGGAAGGAGCCTTGGCCCGCGTTTGGATATGCCGGCAGAGACTGTTAGGGAGGTTCCGGATACACGGCCTTCCTCTTTCCGCTGCCGCTGCCCTGGATCTCCCGCAGCCTCTGGGCTTCCCCTAAGGGGGCTGTAGGGGCGGCTATCAGCCGCCCGTCTTCCCACGACATCCGGATCTCCCATAGGACGGGCGATTGGTAATCGCCCCTACCGGGCGGAGGGCTTCCCCCCCCCAGGACCTCCAGCCCTCCGTGGGCCCCGCCCCCGTAGGGCCCGGACCCCTGGCCGGGCCATTCCCCCGCAGCCTCCAGGCTTCCCCTAAGGGGGCTGTAGGGGCGGCTATCAGCCGCCCGTCTTCCTACGACATCCGGATCTCCCATAGGACGGGCGATTGGTAATCGCCCCTACCAGGCGGAGGGCTTCCCCCCAGGACCTCCAGCCCTCCGTGGGCCGCACCCCGTAGGGCCCGGACCCCTGGCCGGGCCATTCCCCCGCAGCCTCCAGGCTTCCCGGGGGCGGAGGGGGCCCAACCGCACTACCGTTGGTCCGAACGGCCCAACAGATAATCTATGCTCACCTCAAAGAAATCCGCCAGCTTCAGCAATCCTGGCACATCCGGATAATGGGTCGCGGATTCATAGTATTGATATGTCCGCAAAGAGACCCCCAAATATTCCGCAAGCTCATTTTGCTTCTTTTTTTTTTCTTTTCTTAATTCCTTCAAACGTAGGCCAAAAATTTTCATATACGCCTCTTGACATGCAACTGGTTTTCATGTATTATATATGAAAACCAGTTGCGTTTAAGGAGTGTTGTTATGACCGATCTCATGCAATCCATCTACGACTACATCAGCGAACACTGCTACAGGGAGTACCTCCCCCGGGAGCACTACTGGCACTATACCCGCCTCCTGGAGAAGCAGGAAACCGACCTCCTGGAAATCTGCTCCGACCAGCAGCGGACCCTTCTGGAAAAATACCAGGACACCAAGGCCCTAATGCACGATCAGGAACTGGAGGCCATGTTCCAAGCCGCTTGGGCGGCGGCCTGGGAGCTGGCTTAGTCCTCGCTCTCCGGCGCCGCGGCGGCTTTTTTTGCGGTGGTTTTCTTCGCGGCTGCGGCGGTCTTTTTGGCGGCAGCGGTCTTTTTCGCGGTGGTCTTCTTGGTTGCGGCAGACTTCTTCGCGGGCTTCTCCCCGGCCTGGGAGTCCTCGCCGCTCTCCGCCGCCTCCGCGCCCTCTGCCGTCTCCGCGGTCTCCGCCGCCGCCCTTTTCGGGTAGCCCCGCTTGTCCTCCGGCAAAAACTCCGAGCAGGCGGGGTTGATGCAGAAGGGCTTCTGGCGGCCCCGGCCGGAGCGCTTGAACAGGGTCTGGCCGCACACGGGACAGTCGTCCTTCACCGGGACGTCCCAGGTGCGGAAATCGCAGGTGCGGCTCTCCTCCTTGCCGGTGCTGTGCTCACAGCAGTAGTAGTTATACTGCTTATTGTTCTTCTTGCTGACGCCGGAGCGCTTCATAAGCCGCCCGCCGCACTTGGGACAGCGGCCCGGCATCTCGACGACCAGCGGCATGGTAAAGCTGCACTCCGGGTAGCCGGGGCAGGCCAGGAAGCGCCCAAAGCGGCCGGACTTCACCACCAGGTTCCGTCCGCACTCGGGGCAGATCTCCTCGCTGACCTCGTCGGGCACCTTGATCCGGACGCCCTCCAGGTCCTTTTCCGCCTGCTGGAGGTGCTGCTCAAAGCCGCCGTAGAAGTCCCGCAGGACCCCCTTCCAGGGCGTCGCTCCCTCTTCCACGGAGTCCAGGCGGCGCTCCATGCCGGCGGTAAAGCCCATGTCGGCGATGTCGGTGAATTTTTCCTTCATCAGCTCCGTCACCACCCGGCCCAGGTTGGTGATCCGCAGGTACTTGCCCTCCTTGATGACATACTCCCGGTCCAGGATGGTGGATACGGTGGGGGCGTAGGTGGAGGGGCGGCCGATGCCCTGCTCCTCCATGGCGCGGATCAGCGTGGCGTCGGTGTAGTGGGCGGGGGGCTGGGTAAAGTGCTGGTCCCTGGAGAAGTCCTTCAGGTCCAGGACCTCCCCCTCCTGGAGGGAGGGCAGCGGGGAGGTCTTCTCCTCCTTCTCCTCGTCCTTGCCCTCCTCATAGACGGCGGTGTAGCCGGAGAATTTCAGGCTGGAGGAGCTGGAGCGGAAGCTGTGGGGCCCGGCCAGGATCTCCACCGCCACACTGTCATAGACGGCGTTGGACATCTGGCAGGCCACAAAGCGGCTCCAGATCAGGCGGTAGAGCCGGTACTGCTCCCCGGTCAGATCCTTCTTGATGCTCTCCGGCGTCCAGAAGACGTTGCTGGGCCGAATGGCCTCGTGGGCGTCCTGGGCGTTGGCCTTGGCCTTGTAGTGGTTGGGCTTGGCCGGGCAGTAGCCCTGGCCGTAGCGCCCCTGGATGAACTCCCTGACGGAGGTCAGGGCCTCCTCGGAAAGGCGCAGGGAGTCGGTACGCATATAGGTGATGAGGCCCACGGTGCCCTCGCCCTCGATGTCCACGCCCTCATAGAGCTGCTGGGCGATGGCCATGGTCCGCCGGGGGGTCATGGAGAGCTTCCGGGAGGCCTCCTGCTGCAAGGTGGAGGTGGTGAAGGGCGGGGAGGGGCTGCGCTGCTTGTCGCTGCGCTTCACGCTCTTGACGGCGAAGGGCTCCCCCTCCGCCTCCCGGACCACGGTCTCCACGGCCTCCGCGGATTTCAGCTCCGCCTTTTTGCCGTCCCGCCCATGGTAGCGGGCGGCAAAGGGGATTTTTTTCCCGTCGCTGCCCAGGAGATTGGCGTCCAGGGTCCAGTACTCCTCCGGCTGAAAGGCCTCGATCTCCCGCTCCCGGTCGTCCACCATGCGGGTGGCCACGGACTGGACCCGCCCGGCGGAGAGTCCCCGGCGGATCTTCTTCCACAGCAGCGGGCTGAGCTCATAGCCCACCAGCCTGTCCAGAATCCGGCGGGCCTGCTGGGCGTCCACCAGGTTCTGGTCGATGGCCCTGGGCTCTCGGATGCTCTCCTGAACCACCTTCTTGGTGATCTCGTTGAAGGTCACCCGACGGGTCTTGGTGTCAGGCAGCTCCAAAAGATGCTTCAGATGCCAGGAAATGGCCTCACCCTCCCGGTCCGGGTCGGTGGCCAGGTAGACCATGTCCGCCGCCTTGGCGGATTTTTTCAGGTCCTTGATGATCTCCTCTTTGCCCTTGATGGGCTGGTACACCGGCTCAAAGTCCTGTTCCGGGTCCACGCCCAGCTTGCTCTTCGGCAGGTCCCGCAGGTGGCCCATGCAGGCCTTCACCTCAAAGTCCTTGCCCAGATATTTTCCAATGGTCTTAGCCTTCGCCGGGGACTCCACGATGACCAGACTGTACTTTGCCATACAAACCTCCAAACGCCCGGACGGGCGCACGTTGATATTGTCTTTTGCCGGTCACTCCTCCGGGGTCACCGTGCGGGTATAGCGCTTGCCGCTGTGCTGCCGGACCAGGCCGCTGATCTCCAGCACCGTCAGGGCCGACAGCACCCGGCGGGTGGGAATTCCGGTGGTCTCAATCAGATCATCCGCCAGAGCCGGCTCCTCCGCCGGCAGCACCCGCAGCAAGGCCATCTGGTCGTCGGTGAGTCCGCTGTCCGCCAGGCGGAACGCGGGGAACTCCGGGCGGGGCGGCTCCTTCTTCACCGCCGCGCGCCGCTCCTGCCGGGCCCGGTAGCCGGGAACCTCCGGCGCCTCCCGGACCGCCTCCGGCCGCAGCTTCTCCGGGAACCGGTCCGCGTACTCCCGGAGCACGTCCCAGGGCTCCGTCACCAGGGCCGCCGCGCTGTCCTGAATCAGGCGGTTGCAGCCCACGCTGGCGGCGCCGTCAATGGGGCCGGGGATGGCAAACACGTCCCGGCCCTGCTCCAGGGCGGTGTTGGCGGTAATCAGCGCGCCGCTGACCCCCGGGGCCTCCACCACCAGGGTGCCCACGGCCAGGCCGGAGAGGATGCGGTTGCGGATGGGAAAGTGCCACCCCTCGTGGCGGGTGCCCGGCGGGTACTCCGACAGCAGCGCGCCCACGGCGGCCACGTCCTCATACAGCCCCCGGTTCTCCCAGGGGTACTGGACGTCCAGCCCTCCGCCCACGACGCCCAAAGTGACGCCGCCGGCGTTGAGAGCGCCCCGGGTGGCCAGCGCGTCCACGCCCTTGCCAGACCGCTGACCACAATTCCGCCGCCGCTGGTGATGCCGTAGCCCATCTGCAGGGCGTGCTTCTCGCCGTAGGCCGTACAGCTTCGGGTGCCCACCACGGCGATCACGGCCTCCTCGTCGATGGCGGGAAGGCGGCCCTTCGTATACAGCAGGAAGGGCGGGTCGTAGATATTCTTCAAGCGGCTGGGGTACTCCGCATCCTGAATGGTCAGGATGCGCTGGTCCAGCCGCTGGCAGTCCGCCAGAATCCGGTCGGCGATGCGGAGGTCGTGGTCTCTCAGGTGCTCGGCCTGCTCCTTGGTGACGCCCTCCGTCAGAAGGATCTCTCCCTCGTCGGCAAAATACACATTCTCCGGCGTGCCAAAGTGGCGCAGCAGCGCCAGGCGGAACAGATTGGAGATCCGCAGCTCCGCCAGCCACACCCAGTATTTCAGCATACAACCCACCTCCTGCCCTGCTTCTTCCAAAAAACAGGCAAAAAAATTCTGGTCTCTCTGTCCCTGGCGGCAGGTCCTACTTGCCGTCCTCCCTGGCGCCCTCCCACAGTACCACGGCGGCCGCCGCCGCGGCGTTCAGGGACTCGCAGGTACGGTCCATGGGGATCTTGATGGTCCGGCCGCACAGAGCCAGGGCCTCCGGGGAGACTCCCCGGCCCTCGCTGCCGATGATGACGGCGCACCGGCGCAGATCCGCCTGCCGCAGGTCCAGGGTGTCCTCCGCCAGCGCCGCGGCGTACAGGGGCAGCCCCGCCTCCCGCACCAGGGCGGCGGCGTGGGCCAGGGTGTCCCGGTAGATCACGCTGCGGAAATGGACCCCCATGGCGGCCCGGAGGGTTTTGGGATTATAAACGTCGGCGCACCCCGGCAGGAGGAACACCGTCCAGCCGAAGGCGTCGGCGGTGCGGAGCATGGTACCCACGTTTCCGGGGTCTTGGACTCCGTCCAGCAGCAGATAGCGCCGGCGTCCATAGGCGTCCGGCTCCAGGGTCCGGGGCGGTTCGTGCCCCATGGCCCGGCAGGAGAACACCACCCCCTGGGGGGTCTCCATGGGGCTCACAGCCTTCATGACGCTCTCGCTGACCTGTACGGTCCGGGCGGCCCCATAGGTCTCCGGCGGATCTTCCAGCTGGGCACCCGCCGTGTACAACAGCGCCGTGATGGACGCCCCCCACAGCTTCGCCTCCGTCAAAAGCTTGGGGCTGTCGCACAGGAACTCCCCCGTCTCCTCCCGGTAGGCCCGGGAGGAGGCCAGCTTGCGGAAGTGGGTACACAGGGGATTCGTCCGGCTGGTGATGGTCTCCATGTTCAATCCAGCGGCTTCATGGTGGGGAAGAGGATCACTTCCCGGATGGTATCCTCCCCGGTGAGCAGCATGACGCACCGGTCGATGCCGATGCCCAGGCCGCCGGTGGGCGGCATACCGTACTCCAAGGCGGTGAGGAAGTCCTCGTCCATCATGCCGGCCTCATCATCCCCCTTGGCCCGCAGCTCCACCTGCTTCTGGAAGCGCTGGCGCTGGTCAATGGGGTCGTTGAGCTCGGAGAAGGCGTTGCCCATCTCGCTGCGGCAGATGAACAGCTCGAACCGCTCGGTGAGCCGGGGGTCCTGAGGCGACCGCTTGGCCAGGGGGGAGACATCCACCGGATGCATGGTAATAAAGGTGGGCTGAATCAGCTTCTCCTCCACCCGCTGATCAAAGCACTCATACAAGGCGTTGCCCCAGGTCTTGTCCGCCGTCTCCGGCAGCTCCACGCCGATGGATTTGGCGGCCGCCACCGCCTCCTCGTCGGAGGAAACGGCCATGAAGTCGATGCCGCAGTACTGCTTCACCGCCTCGTGCATGGGCATCCGGGGCCAGCCGGGGGTCAGGTCGATGTCCTCCCCCTGCCACCGGACCTGATACGTGCCCAGAATCTCCTGGGCGGCGGAGGACAGCAGGTCCTCGAAGAGGTCCATCATGTCGTTGAAATCCGCGTAGGCCTGATAGAGCTCGATGGTGGTGAATTCCGGGTTGTGCTTCGGGTCCATGCCCTCGTTGCGGAAGATCCGGCCGATCTCATATACCCGGTCCAGTCCGCCCACGATCAGCCGCTTCAGGGGCAGCTCCGTGGCGATGCGCATATACATGTCGATGTCCAGGGTGTTGTGATGGGTGATGAAGGGCCGCGCCGTGGCGCCGCCGGAGATGGTGTTCAGCACCGGCGTCTCCACCTCCATGTAGCCCCGGCGGTCCATAAAGTCCCGGACGTGCTTGATGAACCGGGAGCGGATCACGAAGTTCCGCTTCACCTCCGGGTTCACCATCAGGTCCACGTACCGCTGGCGGTACCGCAGCTCCGTGTCCTGGAGCCCGTGGAACTTCTCCGGCAGGGGCAGCAGGGATTTGCTCAGCAGCGTAATCTTCCGGGCCCGGACGCTCATCTCCCCCCGCTGGGTGCGGAAGACCTCGCCGTCCACGCCGACGATGTCGCCGATATCGTACTTCCTGAACTCCTTATAGACCGCCTCGTCCATCTCGTCCTGCCGGGCATAGAGCTGAATCCGGCCGTCCCGGTCCTGAAGATCGCAGAAGCTCACCTTGCCCATTCCCCGCTTGCTCATGAGGCGGCCGGCCACCTTGACCGGCTGGCCCTCCAGCTGGTCGAAGTTCTCCTTGATCTGTCCGGAGGTATGGTCCCACGCAAAGCGCGTCACCTGAAAGGGGTCCTTTCCCTCTGCCTGGAGGGCTGCCAGTTTCTCCCGGCGGACCTTGGTCTGCTGGCCCAGGTCCTGCTCCGGGGTCGTCTTCTGTTCGCTCATCTCGTTCTCCTTACCGCTCGATTTTCAGCACCTGATAGACAATCGACCCCTGGGGGGCCTCCACCGTCACGGTGTCGCCCTCCTTGGCCCCCAGCAGCGCCTTGCCGAAGGGGGACTCCTCGGAGATGGCGCCGTGCATCGGGTCGGCCTCCTGGGAGCCCACAATGGAGTAGGCGGGCATGGCCTTGCCGTTGGTGTCCGCCACGGTCACCCGGCAGCCGATGGTCACCACATCGGTGGGGGCGTTGCTCTCGTCCACGATCACTACATGCTGGAGGATCTCCTCCAGCTCGGCGATTCGGGAGTACAGCTTTCCCTGCTCGTTCTTGGCCTCGTCATACTCGCTGTTCTCGCTGAGGTCGCCAAAGCCCCGGGCCACCTTGATCTGCTCGGCCACCTCATCGGAGCGGGTGGTCTTGAGATAGTTCAGTTCCTCCTGCAGCTCCTCCGCCCGGGCCGCACTCATTTTATACTCTTTTTCCATCTTGAAAATCCTTTCTTCTGCCTCCCAATGGGGAAACCTACTATTTTCCGCCTGCATACGCAGATTTTTCTATATGATGACAGTGTAGTATTATAGTTGTTGAATTTCGGAATGTCAAGGGGGGCCTCTCTCCGGGGAGCGTCCCAACACGCCTTTTATGGCGATTTCCGCAGGCCCTGTAGGGGCGGCAATCTGCCGCCCGTCCTTCCGCGACCTCCGGATTTCCTTGCAGGGGCCGCCGCTCTCGGCGGCCCGTCCCCCCGCGACCTTCGGACCCCCCCAGGACGGTAGACCCGGTAGGGCCCCGGACCCCTGGCCGGGCCACCCCCTCCACGGGGCAGCCCCCTCAGTCTCGCTTCGCTCGACAGCTCCCCCTAAAGGGGGCGCCGAGTGGTGCGCCCCTTGCCTCCCCCTTTAGGGGAGGTGCCTGTAGGGGCGGACCTATGTGTCCGCCCATCTTCCCCCAACCTCCGGACTCCCTCGTAGGGCCCGGACCCTGGCCGGGCCATCCCTCCCAACCTCCGGATCTCCCTTGGACGGGCGGGGACAGAGCCCCGCCCCCACAGGGTATCGTCTCCTCATAGACCTCTCTCCCCGCCTCACGGCCCCATGGTCACCTGCTGGCCCCGCTCCCGGAGCACCGACAGCAGCTGCTCCCGGTTCACCCCGCCAGGCAGCTGCTCCTCCAGCGCCGGGGGCAGGAACAGCGGCGGCAGGGGCCGGCTCTCGTCGTACACCGGCAGCGCCGCCGGAGCCGTCTTCCGGGGTGCGAACAGCAGTGCCGCGTCCGCCGCCGCCAGCTCCTCCGGGGCGGGCCGCAGCAGCAGCGACACACCGTACTCCCGCCGCAGGGACCGGCACAGCTCCTCGCCGCCGTAGGGCAGGTCCAGCAGCACGTACCGGTGCCGCAGGCTCAGCTCCGTCACCGTCCGCACCACCTCGCCGGTGAGGGTGTCGGCGCACACCGCCACCCGGGCCCCCGCCGCCGGCACTCCCCGCCGGATCAGGGACCAGCGGGCCCAGTCCGCCGCCATCGCCTGCCGCAGAGACAGGGTGGAGACCGGCCGCAGCTCCCCCAGCTGCTCCCGGAAGGCAAACTCCTCCGGCAGCACCACCCGGACGGCGCCCCGTTTTCTCAGCCGCTTCGCCGCCGCGGCCACCCGCCGCCGCAGCACCGCCTCCGGCGTCCGGGGCCCCCGGAGCACCCAGACGCAGAGGAAGCGGGTGTGCAGGATCATCTGCTCTTTGATCTCCACGGATCTCTGGTGTTTCCCCCGCACGGGCGGGGTCCATCGCAGCATTGCAGTCATAAAAACATCACTCCCGCCCCATCCTATGGGGCGGGAGTATTGATTATGTATCCATCTGCCCGCTCTTAGAGCCTGTTCAATATCTCGACGTGTATGGATTGGCGAGTGGATTTTTTGCCCTGCAAGGCAAAAATCCGCAGGCATCCTGACGGATGGCAAGGATTTTTAACGCAGTCA
>JAAWIL010000039.1 GCA_022796315.1 Oscillibacter sp.
GAAACTCTTGAAATCCGTCAGGATTCCTGCGAGTTTCTTCCTTGCCAGGCAAAAATTTTTCTTGCCAATCTGCATACCGTCACCTATTGGTACAGCTTCATAGTCAAAACACTTGCACACCGGCACCCGATTTTCAAGGCGGGCAAAACAGGGCACAGCTTCCCTCCGGCCGTTCCGTCCGGAAGCCGTCTCATTTTGCATGGAATGAGGCCCCGTCCCTCACCCCTGCGGGTGCCGTTCCCGCAGGACCCGGAAGGCCTCCTCCGCCACGGCCACGGTCTCCGCGATGTCCTCGTCGGAGAGGGCGTAGTTCAGGAAGTGGTTGTGGTGGGTGGTGAAGAACACGCCCCGCTTCACGCACTCGGCGATCCACTCCTGGTGGAGCATCAGGCTGGGGTCGTCCGCCAGGCGCAGGTAAAAGAGGCTGGGCATTCCCGATACATGGAGGTCGAAGCCGTACTTCTCCCCGGCGGAGCGGAGGCCCTCCCCCACCTTGCGGCCCTTCTCGTCCAGGAGCCGGGGCAGGTCCAGGCGCTTCATCTTCTCCAGGCAAGCGATGCCGGCGGCGAAGGGGACCGCCGAGAGCCAGTAGCTGCCCGTGTAGCTGATGCCGGAGACGGCGCCCTTCAGGAACTCCTTGCCGCAGAGGGCGGAGACGTTGTAGCCGTTGGCCAGGGCCTTGCAGAAGCAGATCAGGTCCGCCTCAAAGCCGAAGAAGTGGTCGCTGCCCTGGAGATCCAGCCGGAAGCCCGCCCGCACGTCGTCGATGATCAGCAGGGCGCCGTTGTCGGTGCAGAGCTTGCGGACCTTCTGCCAGAAGCCCTCAGCGGGCAGTACGTTGTCGCAGAAGTTGCCGTGCATGTAGGGCTGGCTGATGACGGCGGCAATCTCGCCCTTGTACCGGTCGAAGAGCTCCCCCAGGGCGCCGGCGTCGTTCCAGTCCACATAGAGGTTGTGCATCACGTCCTCTTCCAGGATGCCGGCGTAGTCCTTCTTCTGGGCCCAGGCGTCCACGCCGTGATAGTACCCCTTGAAAAAGACGATCTTCTTGCGCCGGGTGTGGGCCCGGGCAGTCAGGATGGCCAGGGTGGTCACGTCGCCGCCGTTTTTGGCGAAGAAGGCCCAGTCGGCGCTGGCCACCGTGTCCACCAGCAGCTCCGCGAACTCGATCATCTTGGTGGAGGGCACCGTCACGCAGTCCTCCAGCTGCCGCTGGGCCGCGGCGGCGGCGTCCACATCCGGGTCGCCGTAGCCCAGGATGTTGGGACCGTAGCCGCACATATAGTCAATCATGCGGTTGCCGTCCAGATCCCAGAAGTAGGACCCCTTGGCCCGCTGAGAGAACAGGGGCCAGGCCTCCACGGGGGTATAGCACCCCTCGGCGGGGCCCTGGTGGCCGTAGATGCCGGAGGGAATCACCTTGCAGGCCCGGAGATAGGCCTCCCGGCTCTTGGAATAATCATTGATGTTCATCCTTCTGCCCTCCTTACGCGAGATAGACCGCCACCCGGTCCAGGATGCGGTTGATGTTGTCGATCTGGGAGATCATGCCGCCGATGCGGACCTGCCCCAGACCCACGGCGGCGATGGCGTTGAGCCTGCCGTCAAAGAGGTCCCGGGCCACCCGCATGTCCTGGAACTCCATGTAGGACAGGCACTTCTCCGGACTGCGGTGAACCGTCAGCAGCTTGTGGTCCCGGCAGCACAGGGCCGCCCCGGGGCCGCCCCGGATGGAGAGGCGGGCGATGCCGTCCACAATGCTGGCGGCGGAGCACTGGCCAATGGGGTCCTCGTTGGCGGTCTGGGCCGCAGCCTCGGCGATCACATGGAACATCAGCGCGGTGGAGATCCGGAAGAACTCCGGGTCCTCCAGGGCGCCGGGGGCGGGGCGCAGGAAGGCCGTCAGCCGGTCCGTCAGCTTGGTGAAGGTGCCGGTCAAAAAGCCCGCCTTGGTGATCCCCCTGCTGGGGATGGGGGTCACCGTGCCGTCAATGAGGCCGTTGAACTTGGCGCAGGAGCCAAAGGGCAGCTTTACCTGACAGCGGTCCGTACCGGGGGCCATGCGGCACCGGCCGCCGCCGAAAAAGAGGGTGGCGGAGGGCCCGCCCTTCACGGCGAAGCCCACAGAGATCGAAGCCCCCTCAATCAGCTGGGCGGACCGCTTGTCCAGCTCGCAGAGATAGGGCAGCGCCCCCAGGATGGCAAAGAGATTGATGTAAGCCAGGGTCTTTTCGTCTTTCATTCTGTTCCTCCCATGAACCGCCGCAGACGGCGGGGATTGGATGAGACGATCATACCATGTCCCCGCCCCCGGCGCAAGGGAAATCTCCCGCAAAAAAGCCGCCGGATCTCTGAAAAAATCCTTGCGCTTTCGGGAAAAGTATGGTATATTAAGTATGGTAGTAAAGGTAAAATGTCGGAGTGGACCACGGTCCGCTCTTTTTGTTGGGCATTTTCCCTCCCTAAAAAATTTACAAATTCCGGAAAATCAGTCCGCCCGGCCCTTTTTGTGACGAGGGGCCCCGGCGGGCCGCAAGGAGGCAGGGTTTTGAAGAAGATCACGGAACTCACCGCAGAGCTGGCGGCGCCGGCCATTGCCGAGGCCGGCTGCACCCTGTGGGATGTGGAGTACGTCAAGGAGGGCGGCGCCTGGTACCTGCGGGTCCTGCTGGATAAGCCCGGCGGCGTGGACATTCTGGACTGCGAGGCCGTGTCCCGGAAGCTCTCGGATCTCCTGGACGAGGCGGACCCCATCGAGGGCAGCTACACCCTGGAGGTGGGCTCCGCCGGGGCGGAGCGGGCGCTGAAGCGTCCGGCGGACTTCGCCCGGTTCCTGGGCAGCCCCGTGCTGGTGAAGCTCTACCGGGCGGCGGAGGGCCGCAAGGAGTTCCCCGGCGTGCTGAGGGCCTATGACGAGACCAGCGGAGACGTCACCATCACCGTGGACGGCGGGGAGCGGACCTTTGCCAAAAAGGACGTGGCCCTGGTCCGGCTGCGGGTGGAGTTTTGAGCCGGAACCGGACCGCGCGGCAAACGGCCCCGCTGCTGGCGGCGGCCCTGGCGTTCCTGCTGGCGGCGGCGTGGCTGTATGGCCGGATCTATTCGATTGAGGCGGACAACAGCAACCTCCCCCAGGCCGCGGAGGCGTGGCTCAGCCGGGGGACAGACGGTCCCCCCGCCTACAGGGTGGAGCCGCAGGCCTCCCTGGATATCGGGAAACAGCGCTTCGTTCTGGCGGAGCTCATCGACCCGGCGGACCTCTCCCTGGGACTGCTCCGGCTGGAGCGCGGGCTGAACGGCCGTTACAAGCTCACCGGCTGCGGCTGGGGCGGCGGCAGCTTCCGGCCCCGGGTGGTCCGGGAGGGAGACCGGGTCTGCTATCTCCTGGGCGGGCGGAACCGCCTCCTGGGAATCGCCTCGGCGTCCTTCACCATGGAGGACGACGCCCTGGGCAGGATCTCCTACCGGATGGAGATCCCCGCAGGGGACTATTTTCTGACCATGACGGAAATAGATCCCCGCTTTCAGGCGGACCGCGAGAAACCGGGCTCCCTGCGGCTCTATGACAGGGCCGGAGCGGACGTCACGGAGCGGGCCAACCCCTGAACGCGCTGCGATTGCAGGATAAATCACAGGAAATAAAGGAGAATCGCGCCATGAAAGGCAAGAAGAAACAGAAGGAACCGGCGGGCATGAACCCCGCGGAGATCTTTGCCGCCCTGGCCCTGCTGGAAAAGGAGCGGGGCATCCCCCAGTCCTTCATGATGGAGAAGATCATCCAGGCCATCACCACCGCCTACAAGCGGGACCACGACGAGGTGGAGAACGTCATCGTGGAGGCGGACGAGGAGCACCAGACCCTGCGGATGTTCGTCCAGAAGACCGTGGTGGACGAGGAGGACTATGTGGACCCCTTCAACGAGATGTCCCTGGAGGAGGCCAAGGCCCTCTCCGCCAAGTACGAGATCGGCGACACGGTGAATATCCCCGTGGACAAGACGGAGTTCGGCCGCATCGCCGCCGGCAACGGCAAGCAGGTCATCATCCAGGGCCTGCGGGAGGCCGAGCGGGGCATGATCTATGACGAGTTCAACTCCAAGCAGCACGAGATTCTCACCGGCGTGGTGACCCGGATGGACCCCCGCACCGGCGGCGTCTCCCTGCGGATCGGCACCGGCACGGAGTCCACCGAGGTCCTTTTGATGGCCGGCGAACAGGTCCCCGGCGAGGTCCTGGCGGAGGGGATGCACGTCAAGGTGTATGTGGTGGACGTCCGCCGCTCCACCCGGGGCGCCCAGATTTTGATCTCCCGGACCCATCCGGGCCTGGTGAAGCGCCTCTTTGAGCTGGAGGTCCCCGAGATCTTTGACGGCACCGTGGAGGTGCGCTCCATCGCCCGGGAGGCGGGCAGCCGCACCAAGATGGCCGTCTGGTCCAACGACGAGAACGTGGACCCCATCGGCGCCTGCGTGGGCCCCCGGGGCCAGCGGGTGGCCGGCATCGTGGAGGAGCTGCGGGGCGAGAAGATCGACATCATCAAGTGGAGCGAGGACCCGGCGGAGTTTATCGCCGCCGCTCTGGCCCCCGCCGACGTGGTCAGCGTCCGGATGGCGGAGGAGGGCAAGGCCTGCCGCTGCGTCGTACCCGACGACCAGCTGAGCCTGGCCATCGGCAAGGAGGGGCAGAACGCCCGCCTGGCCGCCCGGCTGACCGGCTACAAGATTGACATCAAGCCCGAGAGCTATCAGGAGCCGGCGGAGGACCCGGCGTCCGAGGAGGCCGGGGAGACGGAAGAACTCCCCGCCGGGGAGGAGGCTGTCCGGGAGGAGCCCGCCGGGGAAGTCTCCGAAGAGCCCGCCGGGGCCCCGGACGCTCCGGAGGAAACGCTGTAATACGCGTTTCGGAACCCGGGAGGGAGTCCCTCCGGCCAGCCCGGAGCGGTTCCCGGCTCCTGAGAGCCTGTTTAAAATCTCCCCGCACGCTGAGATCCTAAACAGGCTCTGATTTTTCAGATGAAATGAAAGGCGGCTGACGAACGTGCCCAAGATGAAGAAAATTCCCCAGCGGCAGTGCGTGGGCTGCCGGACGATGAAGGATAAGAAAGCGCTGCTGCGGGTGGTGAAGTCCCCGGAGGGGACGGTCAGCCTGGATTTCGGCGGCAAGAAGCCGGGGCGGGGAGCCTATGTGTGCCACGACGTGGCCTGCCTGAAGAAGGCCCGGAAAACCCGGGCCCTGGAGCGGGCCTTCGAGACCGCCATCCCCCCCGAGGTCTACGACGCCATGGAGGCAGAACTGGGAGGCGCGGATGGACAGTCATAACATACTTCCCCTGCTGGGACTGGCCCTGCGGGGCGGCAACCTGGCGGTGGGCGAGGAGCCGGTGGAGGCGGCGGCCAGGGCCAAGGACGCCCGGGTGCTCCTCCTGGCCTCCGACGCGGCGGAGAACACCCGCAGGCGGGTGGAGCACTTCGCCGAGGCCGGACAGTGCCTGTGGCTGCGGCTGCCCTTCCCCAAGGCGGAGCTGGGGCGGGCCCTGGGCCGGACGGCCGTGGCGGTGGCTGCGGTGACGGACACCGGCCTGGCCAACGCCCTGGCCAAAAAGCTGGCGGCCCTGGACCCGGGGCTTTACGGCGAGGCCGCCCAGCGCATGGAGCGCAAGGCCCAGCGGGCCGCCCAGAGGCGGGCGGAGCAGCGGGCCCACACGAAAAACCTCCGCTCCGGAACGCGAAAGCCGAAAAAATCCCCGCCGGGACCGGCGGCGAAAGATCCCCCATCCCTCTCCCGGCCGCCGGCTGCCCGGCCCAGAACGGCCCAGGGCCCAGGCGGGGCCCGTCCCAACAAGGGGCCCGGCGCGTCCCGGCTCCGGAGTCCGGGCGGTTCCCGGTCCAGGGGACCCGGCGGCGGACGCCCCAATCCCTACGCCCACAGCCGGCCGGTGAAAAAGGGCAAGGGCTCCTTCCGCAGGCGGGAGGACACGTAATGAAAAATTCCCAGCCTCCGGGTTGGAGCAAACGAGGTGTTTTGATTGGCTATTGAAAAATACAGAGTCCACGAGGTGGCGAAGGACTTCGGCCTGCCCACCAAGACGATCACCGAGATCTTGACGAAATACGCCACGGCCCCCAAGAACCACATGCAGGTTCTCACCGAGCGCGAGCTGTCCGTCATCTTCGACTATCTGACCCAGCACAACCAGGTCTCCGGGATTGAGGTGATCTTCGCGGATACCTACAAGGAGGCGCCCAAGGAAGAGGCCGCCCCCGCCGCGCCGGTGCCCCCCAAGGCGGAGCCTCCGGCGGCCCGGAACGCAGGCGGAGCGGCGCCCGCGCAGAAGTCCGCTCAGGCGCCTCAGGCGCCCAAGGGCGGCGAGGCCCCCAAGCAGCAGCCCGCGGTGCAGCAGCCCGTCAGCCGGGTGCCCCAGAAGAAGATCGTGGACACCCGCAAGGGGGGAACGGTGAACCTCTCCAAGTACGACGAGCGTCTGGAGACCCTGGGGGGCCAGCAGGGCGAGCGGATGCAGCAGCGGGGCGGCAAGGAGAAGTTCCGCAGCAGCCAGCGCCGGGGCGGCCCCGCCTTCTCCAACAAGCGCCGCCAGGACGAGGCGGAGAAAATGCGCCGCCTCCAGCTGGAGATTGCCAAAAAGTCCCCCCTCAAGGTCCAGATCCCCGACGAGATCAGCGTGGGCGAGCTGGCCAGCCGCATGAAGAAGACCGGCGCGGAGGTGGTCAAGTGCCTGATGAAAAACGGCATCATGGCCTCCCTCAGCCAGCTGATCGACTTTGACACCGCCTCCTTCGTGGCGGAGGAGATGGGCTGCCGGGTGGAAAAAGAGGTGGTCGTCACCATTGAGGAGAAGCTCATCGACGTCACCGAGGACCGGCCCGAGGATCTGGTGCCCCGGGCTCCCGTGGTGGTGGTCATGGGCCACGTGGACCACGGCAAGACCTCCCTGCTGGACACCATCCGCAACGCCTCCGTGGCCTCCGGCGAGGCCGGCGGCATCACCCAGCACATCGGCGCCTACCAGGCCCAGGTCAACGGCAAGCCCGTGACCTTCCTGGACACGCCGGGCCATGAGGCCTTTACCTCCATGCGTGCCCGCGGCGCCATGATTACGGACATCGCCATCCTGATGGTGGCGGCGGACGACGGCATCATGCCCCAGACCATTGAGTCCATCAACCACGCCAAGGCGGCCAACATCCCCATCATCGTGGCCGTGAACAAGATCGACAAGGAGAACGCCAACCCGGACCGGGTCCTCCAGCAGCTGACGGAGCACGGTCTGGTGCCCGAGGATTGGGGCGGCGAGACCATCTGCTGCAAGATCTCCGCCAAGAAGAACATCGGCATTGACAATCTCCTGGAGAACCTGGTGCTCCTGGCGGAGATCCAGGAGCTGAAGGCCAACCCCAACCGGGCCGGCCAGGGCACCGTCATCGAGGCCCGCCTGGACAAGGGCCGGGGCCCCGTGGCGACCCTCCTGATCCAGAACGGCACCCTGAAGCAGGGCGACGTGATCATCGCCGGCACCGCCGTGGGCCGCGTGCGCACCATGCTGGACTTCAAGGGCGGCCGCGTCACCGAGGCCGGGCCCTCCGTGCCCGTGGAGATCGCGGGCCTCTCCGAGGCCCCCGAGGCCGGCAGTCCCTTCTTCGCCGTGGCCGATGAGCGCATGGCCCGGGAGCTGGTGGAGCAGCGCAAGGCGGAGGCCCGGGCCAAGGCCGCCGCGCCGGTGCAGAAGGTCAGCCTGGAGAACCTCTTCGACCAGATCCAGGCCGGGGAGCGCAAGGAGCTGGCCCTGATCGTCAAGGCGGACGTCCAGGGCAGCGTGGAGGCCGTGAAGACCTCTCTGGAAAAGCTCAGCAACGACGAGGTCAACGTCCGGGTGATCCATGGCGGCGTGGGCGCCGTCAACGAGTCCGACGTGATGCTGGCCGCTTCCTCCAACGCCATCATCGTGGGCTTCAACATCCGTCCCGACGCCGCCGCCCGTGACGGCGCGGCCCGGCAGAACGTGGATATGCGGATGTACCGGGTGATTTACGACTGCATCGACGAGATCGAGGCGGCCATGAAGGGCATGCTGGCCCCCAAGTACCGGGAGGTGGTCCTGGGCCACGCGGAGGTCCGCCAGACCTACAAGGTCTCCGGCGTGGGCACCGTGGCGGGCTGCTACGTCCAGGACGGCAAGATCGTCCGGGCCTGCTCCGTGCGGGTGGTCCGGGACGGCATCGTAATCCACGAGGGGAGCCTCGCCTCCCTGAAGCGCTTCAAGGACGACGCCAAGGAGGTCGCCGAGAACTACGAGTGCGGCATGACCGTTGAAAAGTTCAATGATATCAAGGAAGGCGACATCATTGAAGGATATACCATGGAGGAGATTCCCCGTTAACGCGCACAATAGAGGGCGGCGGCTGTGCCGCCGCCCTCTTCTTTGATCAGGAAAGGTGGTCTGCCCATTGAAACCTATTCAAACCCTGGAGGAACTCCGGCACAACATGGATACTCTTGACCAATATCTGGACAACAAAACAGAACGTACATACTCTTTTGCACTTGAGCTTGTGAAGAAGGGGGTCTGTTTTGTCGTATGCAAAGGAAACGGCAAGACCAAATTCTACCCCAGCCGCTTTATCGGGTATGCAGATAATACAATGAGCAAACACTTAATCAACGACTCAAAGGATGGAAAAGTGACGAATCCGGCCATATCAAAGCTGCTGGACGGAAAGCCGGTTTACGACCCGGAGCTTGAGTCAGCTTATCAGGCCTATTGTGAAAGCCTGGGCTTTACGGCAAACGACAAAGGCACCTTTGGTGTCATGAGGAAATACTGGAAATTTTACTGAAATGATTGAAGATATCAAGGAGGCCTGTCCATGGCATCTAACCGAATTGGCCGGATCAACGAAGAGATCCAGCGGGAACTGGCGGATCAGCTCCGCCGTCTGAAAGACCCCCGGGTGTCCCAGGTGGGCATGGTCTCCATCACCCGGGTGGACACCACCGGCGACCTGCGCTATGCCCGGATCTATATCAGCGTCTTGGACAAGTCCCAGGAGAAGGAGGTCCTCAAGGGCCTGAAGTCCGCCGGGGGCTTCCTGCGGCGGGAGCTGGGCCGGGCCCTCCAGCTGCGCTACACCCCGGAGCTCCAGTTTATTGCCGACGACTCCATCCAGCACGGGGCCCACATCCTGGAGATGCTGCGGCAGGTGGAGCGGGACGGCGCCGCCAGGGGCGGAGAAACGGAGGACTGAGGGATGACAACCGTATCGCAAGCCGCAGATCTCCTGCGGACCTTTGACCGGGTGCTGATTCTCACCCATGTGCGGCCCGACGGGGACACCGTGGGCTGTGCCGCCGCCCTGTGCGCCGGACTCCGCCGCTTGGGCAAGACCGCCTTTCTCCTGCCCAACCTGGATCTGACGGAGAGCGGCGCCCCCTACTTCCTGCCCTACGCCGCCCCGGCGGACTTCTCCCCGGAGCGGGTGGTGTCTGTGGACATCGCGGCGGCGGGCCTGTTCCCGGAGAACGCCAGGCCCTACCTGAGCCGGGTGGACCTGGCCATAGACCACCACCCGTCCTTTGAGAAGTTCGGCAAGGCCAACCTGCTCCGGACGGAGGCCGCCGCCTGCGGGGAAATCCTGTACGACGTGCTGGCGGCCCTGGGTCCCATTACGCCGGAGATCGCCCTGCCGCTGTATGTGGCCGTGTCCACGGACACCGGCTGCTTCGTCTACGCCAACACCACCCCCCGCACCCACGCCGTGGCGGCGGCGCTGATGAACACCGGCATTGACTACCAGACCGTCAACAAGGTCTTCTTCCGCACCAAGAGCCGCAAGCGGATGCAGCTGGAGGGCGCCATGATGAACGACTGCCTCTTCTACGACCGGGACCGGGTGGCGGTGCTGTCGGTGCCCCTGTCCCTGATGGCCCGCTTCCAGGCTACGGAGAACGACGCCGAGGATCTCTCGGCCCTGGGCCCCCAGATCGAGGGGGTGGACTGCGCCGTGACCATGCGGGAGCTGCGGCCGGATGTGTGGAAGCTGTCCCTGCGGACAGGCCCCCGGGTCAGCGCCACGGAGGTCTGCCGGAGGTTTGGCGGGGGCGGCCACACCGCCGCAGCGGGCTGCACCATCCAGGCCCCCTGGGAGGAGGCCAAGTGGCAGATTCTGGACGCCATCGCCTCCGTCGCGCCGGACTTTCAGTCCGCGTAATCCCCGCCGCGGGGGCGGTCTCCGTCCCCGCCCGGGAAATCATCTATCAATCATCTATCAAAGTCGCATCCTGTGATGCGTTGAGGAATCTATGCCAAGTGGAATTCTAATCATTGACAAGCCCGCCGGGTGGACCAGCATGGACGTGTGCGCCAAAATCCGGGGGGTCCTTCACGAAAAGCGGGTGGGCCATGGGGGAACCCTGGACCCTATGGCCACCGGGGTCCTGCCGGTATTCGTGGGCCGGGCCACCAAGGCGGTGGAGTTCGCGGAGAAGGGACGGAAGGAGTACGTGGCCGGACTGCGGCTAGGGGTGGTCACCAATACCCAGGATACCTCCGGAGAGGTCCTGGAGCAGCGGCCCGTCCGGGTCCGCCGGGAGGACCTGGAGTCGGCCCTGGCCTCATTCCGCGGGGACCTCCGGCAGATCCCGCCCATGTACTCCGCCGTGAAGGTCGGAGGGAAGAAGCTCTATGAGCTGGCCAGGAAGGGCCAGGAGGTGGAGCGGAAGCCCCGGCCTGTCACCATCTACGAGCTGGAGCTTTTGGATCAGGCGGAGGACGGGGAGTACCGCTTCCGCTGCCTGTGCTCCAAGGGCACCTACATCCGGACGCTGTGCCACGACATCGGCCAAACCCTGGGCTGCGGAGGCGCTATGAGCAGTCTCCGGCGAACCATGGCCGCAGGCTTTACCCTGTCGGAGGCCGTCACCCTGGAGGACGTCCAGTCCCAGGGCGAGGCCCTGCTTCTGCCCACAGACAGTCTGTTTCAGCAGCATCCCATCCTGCTGCTGAAATCGGCGGGCGCGGAGGCGCGGGTCTGTAACGGCGGTCCCCTTACGGACCCGTCCCTCCCTGACGGCACATACCGGGTCTACAGCCGCGACAAAACATTTCTCTGCCTTTCACAGGCACAAAATGGTGTTTTAACATCGATCAAGAACTTTTTTGGAGCGTAATAATATGTCTGGAAGCGTCATCGCACTCGGATTCTTTGACGGCGTCCACCTGGGCCACGCCGCCCTGCTGCGCAGGACGGTGGAAGAGGCCGCCCGCCGGGACGCCGTCCCCGCCGTCTTCACCTTTGACCGCCCCCCCAAGGAGGTGGTCACCGGCGTCCCCTGTCCCCTCATCAACGCTCCCCAGGACCGGGCGGACCTGATGCGGCGGCTGTACGGCATCCAGGAGGTGGTGATGGCCCCCTTTGACCAGGAGATGATGACCACCTCCTGGGAGGACTACATCACCAAGATCCTGGTGGCGCGGCACCACGCCGTCCACCTGGTGGCGGGCCACGACCACCGCTTCGGCCACAAGAACCAGGGCACGCCGGAGCTCCTCCGGCAAAAGTGCGCCGGGCTGGGCCTGGGGTGCGACATCATCCCGGCGGTGGAGGTGGCCGGCATCACCGTCAGCTCCACCTACATCCGGCGTCTGGTGGAGCTGGGCCAGATCGAGCGGGCCAACCGCTTCCTGGGCCACCCCCATGTGCTGACCCAAACCGTCCGCCACGGCCGGCGGATCGGCCACACCATCGGCATCCCCACCGTGAACCTGACGGCGCCCCCCCATGTGCTGGTGCCCAGCTACGGCGTCTACGCCACCCGGGTCTTCCTCCCGGACGGCCAATGGTTCGGCGGCGTCACCAACGTGGGCATCCGCCCCACGGTGAACAACGGCAGCGACGTGACCGTGGAGTCCTGGCTGCTGGACTTTGACGGGGATCTCTACGGCCAGACGGTGCGGGTGGAGTTCCTGCGGCACCTGCGGGACGAGGTGCGCTTTGACTCCCTGGACGCCCTGCGGACCCAGATTATGCACGACGCGGAGGAGACCCGCCGCATCCTGGCGGAGGAGCCCTGACCCACCCCCTGACGAACAGAGGAGGGACATGACAAGATGTCATGTCCCTCCTCTTCTTCTACCCCCGTCAGATCAGCGCCGTAATCAGCCAGACCAGGCCCATGGCGGCGGCGCCCATGACGCTGTAGACCCACGGGCTCAGGTTCCTCCAGGCCCTGGCCAGGCGGCCGCACTCTCCGCCGGCGTAGTTCCGGGCCACCCGGCGGGCCTCCTCCACCAGCTCCCGGGCGGTAACGCCCTCCCCGGCGGCGTCGTTGCGGACGATGAAAATTGCCTGCTCGAAAAATCTCCGGTCCGGGGAATCCACCACCACGACCCGTCTGGAAATGCCTTTTACCATAACTGCCTCCTGCTCCCGTTCAAATTCCGTCCCCTCATGGGATGCCTGCGGCGAGGCCCGGCTTCCATGAGGCGGCGATAGTCCGCGCAGCTGAAAGGAATCGTTGAATTTTTTCAGCTGCGCTGTTTTGCAGTGCCGCAAGCCGCGTTAGCGGTTTTCTGCGCCCGACTCCATCGGAAACACATGGGCGCTCAGCGCCCCGGCGGACCTTCGGTCCACCGGTTAAAAGGAAGCAGCTGCCTCTTTTTAACTGTGTTGACGATACGTTTCCATTTTGCCGCGGGAACAGGCTCTCTATACCCTCCTCCGCCATTTTTTCCCGGAGGGGCCGCAGGTTTCCTGCGTAAGAGCCTGTTTAATATCTCGACGTGTATGGATTGGCGAGTGGATTTTTTGCCCTGCAAGGCAAAAATCCGCAGGCATCCTGACGGATG
>JAAWIL010000040.1 GCA_022796315.1 Oscillibacter sp.
ACTTATGATTTAAATGGCGCAGGGAACCCTTCCTGGGTTCCCCGCACACACCCCTCCTTCCCGTCAAAGAAATCTCCCCCGTTTTTCGACAAGCTGAAAGCTCGCCTTCCGGCGAGCTTTTTCATGCGTTCACATCTCAAATATGTCAAATATGCGCGTTCCCTCCATCCCGCGGAGTCTCCTCAGCCGCTGCCGATCAAATGATTTTCCCGGTAAGAATAAAGCCGGAAGGAGAGCTGCAGCGTGAAGAGAAGCTTCTCGTTGGACAGGTCAATGTTGCACAGCTGCTCAATCTGGCGTATTCGGTAATTGATGGTATTGCGGTGGATGAAGATCATCTGGGCGGCCCTCGCCTTGTTGAAGCCCGCCTCTGTATACGCCCGCAGGGTCTCAAACAGCTCCATTCCCTTTTTCTCGTCATAGATCCGCAGCTGCTCCAACGCCGGATGGCACCCCGATGCCAGCAGCTTGTCATTGGACACCCGGTCCAGCAGGATGTACAGCACATAATCCAAGTAGTAAAAAAAGGGCGTCTCCGAGGTCACCCGATTGGCAAAGGTCAGCGCCGTCTGCGCTTGTTCAAAATAATCCGAGAAGCGCGAAATGTCTGTGAACACATTGCTGATGCCAATCTGGAGATTATACTGCGCCGCCAGGGCAGAGAGCTCCTCCCTCTGATGCTCCTCGGAAGACGCGCCGTTTCCGCTCCCTACCAGGCAGACAATCGAGGAATGCCAGGGAAAGCAGGGCTGTTCCCGCAGGGCGTTCCGCAGCTCCGGCACCAAGACCTGCGTATAAAAATCCGGTTTATTGGAATATGGCGTGCGGATGGCCAGCACCCGCATGGATTTCTGAAATTTCAGGCCGCTGAACTTCGTGCGCAGCTGGGTCTCCAGGGGGGAGGCCCCATTGGCGGCGTCCAGCAGAATGTTGGTCTGTATGATGGAGCGGTAGTCGTCCGCCTCGTTCATGTTGATCAGCCTCAGGATATTTTCCTTGGCCCGCTGCGCGAACAGAGGCAGCACCTTGCGGGTGTAGTTGTCAAAGGAAGGCTTGCGGTTCAGCGCGAAGAAATAGCCCAGGGTGGTATTGTTGTTGCAGATCCGCGTCACCAGGATGTGCATCTTGCTCTTCTTGCAGTACAACTCCGGTATGGGCTGGCCCTTTGGCACGTGAATATGTCTCCTGCGCGCCTGGATATAATCCATCAAAATTTCGCTGCAGTAGCCCTGCTTGATACTGTCCATCCAGACGGGATAATCTATATAAAAGGGAGAGGAGTAGGCCAAGATCTTTCCGGAAAGGTCAATTCCAACGAACAGATTTCCCGTGTAGGAAAACGTGTCCGACAGGACGTCGTCCAGGGACACGCCGGAGAACAGCTTGGAGACAATGTTCGCGTACTCTGTCTGCGCTTCCGGGACCGTGGACAGCTGCAGCTTCACATACCGAAAGACCTCCGCGGCAGACAGTCCTTCTCTGATTCTGGCCGAGTTCCGCAAACCGGCCATGCGAAAGTCCGGAAAAATGTTGTTGTAAATCAAACACTTTGGAATGGATGTTCCCGGATGGATCTCTGAGGCGTTCATAAAATAGACTACATGATCGATAAAATCCCTGTAATCTTGATCCATCAAATTCAGGTCCTCCACCTCACAGTCCTCAAAAACAGTAATATCTGTAATCATTTCTGCCTTAGACAGGATCTCAAGCAACGCTGAAAACTTCATATGTTCTCTCTTCCTTTCTCTAAATGCTCAAAACCACCCAAAAGCGGCGAATGGCCTCGCCAAGGGAAAGAGGGAATCAAACGGGAACGCAAAAGAGAACCGGGCCAGGGCAATCCACCGCCTGCCGCCGGCCTTTCCGGAGCGAAACATCCATGTTTCTGGACCGATATCTGTTGTCTGCCGGAGCGCGGCTCCATGCTCCGGCGGTAAGTGCAAAGGGCATGCGTTCCCCACCCGAAAGGCTTTATATGAACGCAATTATTTGATGGGGCCGGAGAATGCGGCCCGGCGGCGTCTCACGCCGTCATAAAAAGATGTTCCCATCTTTTGATTGAGAACGCGTATGCGGAGCCCCCGAATCCATCTCCATATGTATATTTCCGAGCGGAAAGGTTGGAGGTACTGTCTTCACGCCATAAATTCCCTCTGCTCCGCACGTCCTTCCATCAGCGCCGATGAACACACGGAGGCGGCGATCTCCTATGGAATCGCCGCCTCCAAACAATGATTCACAACGGGAGATGGGCACACAGATCCCGCTCTCTCCTCTCCGCCGCAGGACACAGCGTGACAGAATCCAAATTACTGATGGATCGTCAGTTCCTTTTTCGCGTCCTCCTCAATGGCGCGGTGACGGCTCTCAATATAGGGAATCGTCTCTGTATGCGTCACGATGTACATCTGGTTGTCCTCAATGGCCCGGAACAGCCGGGGGCCGATGCCCTCCAGAGGCATGCCGGCGGCGATGTTCTTCCGGAAGGTCTCCCGTCCGGTCTGATATTCCTCGCTGCGATAGAAGGGATCGGCGGCGTCCCAGTAGCGGGCGGGCCGGCGGTCCTCACAGTGGTAGAGGTCCGTGGCCACGTACATGGGGCAGAACACCGAGACGCCGATATCGCTTCCGCTGGCCTCCACCTCGGACTTGACGGACTCGGCAACGCTGACGGCGGCGTGCTTGCTGCAGAAATAGGAGGGATTCATCCCCATGCCGCCGCGCAGGCCGGCGATGGAGGCGGTACACATCAAATGCGCGGGGGTCTTCTGCCGTTCCATGATGGGGAGCACCTCATGTACAAAGTGTACGATGCCCATGGTATTGACGCCCAGGCACCACTCCCAGTCCTTGATGGGCATGGTGAGGATGCTGCCCGCAGTGCAGACGCCGGCATTGGCCAGCAGCACGTCAATCCGGCCATACTTCTTCATCGTGGCGTCCACGGACGCCTTGGCCTCCTCGTAGACGGAGACGTCGGCAGGGCAGGTCAAAACCTCCGCGCCCATGCCCCGCAGCTCCTTGGCGGCCTCCTCCATGGCGGGCACGTCGATGTCCACCAGAGACAGCTTCATGCTGCGGCGGGCGGCTTCCAGCGCGAAGGAATAGCCGATGCCGTGGGCCGCGCCGGTAATCAGGGCAACGTTTCCAGCAAACTCTTTCACGAATGGCCCCTCCCCGTCAAATGGTCAGCCAGCCGCCGTCCACAGCGATCATCTGACCGGTGGTGAAGCTGGAGGCGTCAGAGGCCAGATAGATGCACAGGCCGTCCATCTCGCCGGTGATGCCGGGGCGGCCCATGGGGCTGTAGTTCTCGCAGACCTCCTTAAAGGCGGGGGTGTCGATGTAGGCGCCGGTGAGCTCGCTGGGGAAGTAACCGGGGGCGATGCCGTTGACCGTGATGTTGTACTTCGCCCACTCCTGCGCCAGGGACTTGGTGAGCATCAGCAGGCCGCCCTTGGCCGCGCAGTAGGCATTGGTGTTGTAGCCCAGACGGCTGACAAAGGCGTGAATGGAGGAGACGTTGATGATCTTGCCGTACTTCCGCTCCTTCATGGACAGCCGCACGCACTCGTGCATCAGCCAGAAGGGCCCGTTCAAGTCGCTGTCCAGCACCAGCATCCAGTCCTCATAGGTCTGGGTCTCCGCCACGTTGCGGCAGGGGATGCCGGCGCTGTTCACCAGGATGTCGATTTGACCGAAGTGGGCCGCCACGTCCTCCACGCACTTGGTAATGGTCTCGGGCTTGGTCAGGTCCAGATAGTGGGGATAGCACTTCACGCCATACTCGGCCTCGATGGCCTTGGCGTTCTCCGCCAGGCGGTCCTCACGCCGGGCCACGATGGCCACGTCGGCGCCCGCAGAGGCCATGGCCCGCGCGAACTGGAGACCCAGGCCGGAAGACCCGCCGGCACATACGGCGACCTTGCCGGTTAAATCAAACTTGTCAAACTTCATCATCATGATCTCCTCCTACAATAATGTGAAATGAAACTGTTTTTTACAGGAACCACACATTGTCGTTGCCGGTCCGGGTCGCCTCCAGAATGCTGCCGCCGGCCATGCAGTCGCCGGCCAGAACCACCCGCTCAAAGGCGTTCCGCATCTCGTCATACAGGCCCAGATTCGGCTTGCGGCCCACGGCGATGACGACCTCGTCCACATCCAGCGCAGCCTGGCCGCTCTCACCCTTGCCGGTGCAGTCCATAACGATCCTGCCGGGCTCCACGGCGGACAGCGCGCGGTTCAAAAGCAGCTCCACGCCGTCCTCCTTCAGGATGGTCAGCAGCTTATTGCGGACTGTGGGATACATGGTGCTGCCCGGGGTATCGGTCATCTCCACAATCGTTACTCTGTTGTCCTTACACAGGTAGTGGGCGGTCTCCAGGCCCACCATGCCGCCGCCGATCACGGCCACACGCCTGCCGGAGAACCTGACCTTCCCCAGCAGGGCGTCTTCCATGGTGTGGACATGAGCGGCCTCCAGGCCGTCCACCTTCGGCACAATCTCCGTGCCGCCGTTGGCCACAACAACCGCGTAGGGGTTCAGCGCCTTCACGTTTTCCACGGTGGCGGCGGTGTTCAGCCGGACCTCAACGCCGGCCTCCTTCATCTCCGCCTCCATGGTCTTGATGAACTCGGCCACCATGGTCTTGTGGGGCGGAACCGTCGCCAGATACGCCATGCCGCCCAGATAGCCCTTCTCCTCCATCAGCACCGTGCGGAAGCCCCGCTTGGCCAGCACAATCGCCGCCTGCATCCCGGCAGGGCCGCCGCCGGCAACCACCGCGCTGCGTCCCGCTCCGGTGCGGATCAGGTACTCGTCGTTATACATCGTGCCGCGGCCGCTGACAGGGTTCGCCGCGCAGGAGAGATAGCCGTCAAGCACCACGGACTTGTTGCACTGCATACAGCCCATGCACTTGCGGATCAGGTCCTCCCGGCCGGCCTTGGCCTTGTTGACCCACTCCGGGTCCGCGATCTGCCCCCGGGAGACGCCCACGAAATCGCTGACGCCCTCTTCCAGCAGCTTCTCGGCCGTGGCAGGAAATTTGATGGTATTCACCGCGATCACCGGGATGGAGACGTTGGCCTTCACCACCTTCGCCAGCTCCTTACGCCAGCCCTCGTCGTAATAGTTGGGCTCGATCATGTTGGGCACCGTCTCATAGATGGCGCAGCTGACGTTGATGGCGTCCGCGCCGGCGGCCTCCAGAACCTTGGCAACTTCCACGGCGTACTCCGGCGTGATGCCCCCCTCTACGAAGTCGCTGCCGTTGATGCGGACGCAGATGGGATAATTGCCGCAGGCCTCACGGATTCCGCGGATAATATCCGTCACGATCCGGCAGCAATTCTCGGCGTTTCCGCCGTACTCATCCCTGCGATGGTTGGTATACGGGCTGATGAAGGAGCCCAGCAGATAGCCGTGGGCGCCGTGGAGCTCCACGCCGTCGATGCCGGCTTTCTTACAGTTGGCCGCGGCCGCCACGAACTTGCCGGCGATGAAGTCGATGTCCTCCTTGGTCATCTCCCTGGGCATCAGACCATTGACCTTGTTGATGACAGCGCTGGGGCCCATCGGCTGCTTGCCGCCGTTCAGGGCCGGAGGCGCCTCACGGCCGCCGTGATGCAGCTGGACAAAGATCTTGCCCCCATGGCGGTGTACGCATTCCGCCATACGCTGCACACTGCGCACGTGCCTCCGGGCAGCGATGCACAGCTGGTTCGGATTGCACGCGCCGCTGGCCTCGTCCACCCGGGTGAACTCCGTGAAAATCAGACCGCAGCCGCCCTTGGCCCGATCCTCATAGAAGCGGATCAATTCCGGCGACGCCTCTCCGTTCCAGCTGGCCAGTCCGTTGCCCATTGCCGTCATCACAACACGATTCCGGATCTCCACACCGCCGATGTATCCGCGTTCAAATAACTTTGTGTAGCTCATTCCCAATCACTCATCCTTCCGTTTTCCGGCATCCCGCCGCTCGTTTTCTCCATATGGAATTTTACGGTTCAACCAATGCGCCTCTTTAAAATCTTGACGGTGCCTGCATCCGCCAACTGCGGCCGTTCGCCCAGACCGGCCTCCGGCACAGCGGGAACCGCCCTGTCTTTTGGCGGGTTCCCGGCGCGGCGGGCCGCTCCCTATCCCGGAGATGTCTGCTCTGCGGACTCCTCCGGCTCCTCAGCCGATGCCGCAGTTCCTCAGCCAGGCCGTCATTTTCCAGCAAAATCTCTTTTTTGATGTCAATGTACTGAATTGCCAAAACCGCTCCTCCTTACCCGCCAATCTGAACGCTCTGTACTCCAAAGGCCCGTTCCCAAAGTTCTAAATAACTGCCGTATTATTGTAATTAGTGTATTATTTGTCAAAATTTTTTTCAATGTGCGAACCCCACAATTCCGACTCCTTCCCTGTGCATTTCTCACAACGCTCACTCCTCTTTTTCCACCGCGCCTGGTTCTCTATAACAAATTTCCCCGGTACTTTGTCCGTCCTGCACCCCATGCCGCTCCGCCGGCAGAGCAGACCGTCCAGGAGCCGCAGCAGCGTTCCGCCGTCTTGTGTGAATCCTTTTGCAAATATTCCTCGGAACGGAACGGCCGGAAGTACCACGTGCCATGGCTTGCGGCTGCCGCCCCTGAACACCCGCAGCCCGCTGTTCAGAACGGGCAAAGCCCCCGGCACATGTTCTGTGCCGAGGGCTTTGCTTGGGACGTCCGCCGTCCTCTCAGACGGTGGGGCCCCTTTTGATCTCTTAACATCTGTATTCGCAAGCGCTGAACGCCGGCCGTAAATACGCGTTCTTAGAACCTGTATTCACAACCGATGAGCGCCGTCTGGGCGGTCTTTTTCCCGCCATACTGTGTCTGTGTCGCTTCTCCTTGTCTGACGAGAAAACTCCTCGTCCATCCGGCATCCCCCGATTAGGAATACAGGTTCTTACTTTCGCAGGTTGCCGGGATTCGAGAAGTACTTCTTCGTCTCCGCAGCCACCACGCCGGACAGGGCGAAGAGACCCACGAAGTTGGGGATGGCCATGAGCCCGTTGAAGGTGTCCGCCACGTCCCACACAAAGCTGAGGGGGGATACACAGCCCACCACCACTACGGCGATGAAGAGCACCTGGAACACCCGCACTCCCTTGTGGCCGAACAGGTACTGCACACAGCGGCTGCCGTACAGGGACCAGCCCAGCACCGTGGAGAAGGCGAAGAGCATCAGGGCAATCGCCACGAACAGCGCCGCGAACTTGCCGCCGAACACCGTGGCCAGGGCGGCGGTGATCAGCTCGCTGCCGGGCTTCACGCCGAAGGAGATCTCCACGCCGCTGCAGATGATGGTCAGGGCGGTGAGGGTGCAGATCACCAGGGTATCCACAAACACCTCGAAGATGCCGTACAGGCCCTGGTTCACCGGCCCCTTCGTCTCTGCCGCCGCGTGGGCGATGGCGGCGGAACCCAGGCCCGCCTCATTGGAGAAGGCGCTGCGCCGCAGGCCCCAGATGATGGTCTGCCGCAGGACGATTCCGGTGGTGGCGCCGAACATGGCCTGGGGGGTAAAGGCGGTGGAGAAGATCATGGAAAAGGCGCTGCCGATGCCCCGCCAGTGGGCTCCGATGACGACGAGGGTAAAGAGAACATAGAAGATGCTCATAAAGGGGATCAGCTTCTCCGTCACGGCGCCGATCCGCTTGATGCCGCCCAGGAGGATCACCGCCACCAGGACCGCCAGCACGATGCCGATGATCCACTTGAGGGTGAGCTCCATCCCGGCGGAGACCGTGGTAAAGGCGGCAAAGGCGCCGATCACGGAGCCGGTGATGCTGTTCACCTGGGACATGTTGCCGATGCCGAAGCAGGCCAGGGCGGCCAGGCCCGCGTAGAGCGCCGCCAGCCACTTCCAGTTCCGGCCCAGGCCCTTGGAGATGTAGTACATGGGGCCGCCCACCCAGTCGCCCTTGGCGTCCCGCTCCCGGTACTTGATGGCCAGGACGATCTCAGAGTACTTGGTGACCATGCCCACCAGCGCCGCCAGCCACAGCCAGAAGACCGCGCCGTAGCCGCCCAGGGCGATGGCCTGAGAGGTGCCCACGATGTTGCCGGTGCCCACGGTGGCGGACAGGGCGGTGGTGACCGCCTGCATCGGCGTCACGGCTCCGTGGCCGGCCTCCTGCTTGCTGAACATCTTGCCCACGGTGTTGCGCATGGCGTGGCCGAAGTGGCGGAACTGCACGCCGCCGCTGCGGATGGTCAGAAAGACGCCGCCCAGAATCGCGCAGGGCAGAAACGTGTACATCCACGCGAAGTCGTTCAGCGGCCCCTCCAAAAAGGCCAGAATGCTGTGGATCATTTCCATAGGTCTCCCTCCAGTTTCTCACACGGCAGCGAGGTTTAGAAGCAATGAAAAAAACAGGGACCGACTTCCTGCGGCCCCCGTCAAAAGCGGTCTCTCCCCCACGGCATCCCGCCGCGTGGAATGTTCCCCACTCTGTCCTTTTACCTGAGAGATTCAGCGGCCAGCCGCCTTGCACCTTCGGTCCCCGTTTCCGGGCGTCTCCAGAGCCACATCCATTTCCAGTCCCCGTCCCCCCGGAACCCGCAGGTTCCTCGGGACGCCTGAGAGTATTACTCCTTCGGCAGGCGTGCGCCATTCCCCTAGAAACTTCGTATGCCGTTATTAAAATTGTATCTAAGATATCACGGCTCCCGGAAAATGTCAAGTCTCATTTCGGCGTCCGAACGCGGACAGCCCCCGCCCCACGCGCTCTTCCGCCGGAAGGTCCTGTTTTTCCGCTTTCAGAAACAGTCCTTCGCCCTTTGCGGCGCTCCACACGGTGCGCAATCCGGCGTGATTGAAAAAGCGCTCCAGTTCCTTCTTGCTGTATACCCTCACATCTCCCGTTTTGGAAAAACGAAAGAGCAGGTTGTTCGCGAAAAATCTGGTGACCGCCCCAAAGTTCGGGTCCGCGATATAGACCGCGCCATGCCTCTTCAGCACCCTTCCGCACTCCTTTACGAATCCCCACGGGTCCTCAAAATGATGAAACGCGCAGCATACCGTGATGACGTCAAAGCTCTCCTCCCGCCACGGAAGCGGAATGCAGGCGCCTGTCTCAAAGTGAAGATCCGGATAGCGCAGTTTCGCGGCGTGAATCATGTTCTCGGACACGTCTATTCCGCATGCCTGGATGGCTGCTTTTCTGGATAATTCCCCCAGCAGCGTTCCATTTCCGCATGCGACGTCAAGCACGGCATCTCCCTCTTTCAGGTCAATAAGCTTCCATAATTCCTGAATGTGAAATCTGGTATACTGCCCCTCTCTTGACGCGTCATACCCAGACGCCATTTGATTGTACATCCTTCTGGATTGTTCCGTCTTCCGATTCATGTGAGTTCCTCCAAAGGTCCGTCTGCCGCGTTTCGGACGCGCTCCCGGCGTTCCGCCCCGCGCCCGGCTATCCCATCTGCCGGATCACGTTCCAGTAGAGCCACAGCCCCGCCGGAATCAGAATCTGGAGGATCAGAATCAGCGGAATCCCGATCCGGAAGGACCGGTGCAGCGTCTTGTGACGCCAGACCTTCATCCCCAGCAGGGCCCCGGCGCTGCCCCCCAGGGCCGCCAGCAGGAACAGCGTCTTCTCCGGCACCCGCCGGGCTCTCTCATGGGTCTCCTTGTACTTGGCCTTGAACTTGTCAAAGCCAAACACGAAAAAGGTCACCAGGTTCATCAGCAGCAGCCAGCAGGCCAGCAGGCCCCAGGGGGAGCCGATCACCGCCCAGAAAAAATCGTTCTCTGCCTCCGGCATTATCACAATCCCACCTCATTTGCTCATTTTCATCTTCCGCTCCAGCAGGCGGGCTGACGCCCGTCATGGACGGCGACGCGGCCCTGCGATTCCTGGACCGCGGAAACGTTTCTCATCATTTTGGGGTGCTGCTCTAGTTTACCCCACGGCGGGGAAAAAGGTCAAGCCGTTTTGGAGTTTTTTCCCGGGGACGGACCGGCCTCCCCCCTCGGACGGCCGCAGATTTTTTTCAATTTCCCGGAACAAATCCCCTTCTTCTTCCGACTAACCGGGCAAAGGAGGCGTTTGCATGAAAAAACAGTACATTGTCATTCCGGCGGTCCTCTGTCTTCTTCTGCTGCTGCCGGCCTGCGGCAGGGCGGAGGAGGACGCCCCGCCCGGTCCGGCGGCCTCCCTGGCGGAGGATGAAACGCCCTCTGTCCTCATCTGCCGGATCGTGGACGGCGCGGAGGACGGGGATCTGCTGCTGGCGGCCCTGGACGCCTCTCTGCCGGAGGGCCGCGCGGGCCTGGCGGACGGACGGAGCGTCTACCGCCTGTCCCTGACCGGGGAGACGCCGGTCACTCTGGACGGCGAGCCGGCCGCCGCCGGGGATCTCCAGGACGGGATGCCGGTGGAGATCTCCTTCAACGGCACGGTGCCGGAGACCTTCCCGGCCCAGCTGGGGGAGGTGTACGCCGTCTCCGGGTTCTCTCTGGGAACGCCCCAGAACCCCGGCGGGAGCCTGTACGACCTCTGCGGCCTCTATCTCCAGGCCCTGGACGATCTCTGGAACAAGGACCCGGCCCTGAACGAGGGCATCTCCCTGGCGGGGCTGGACCTGAGCCAGGCCCCCGGCGGGCTGCTGGAGAGCGAACGGTCCGCCCTGGCCTGGCGGTTTGGGGAGGTCCACGGCGTGGAGACAGTCACCGGCACCTTTGAGGAGCTGGCGGACCAGGGGTATTTCGAGGCCAGCGCCGTCAGCACCCCGGCCCCGGAGAATGGGGAGGATTTCAGCCGTTTCTGGTACCAGTGGCCCGACGGCTGTCTGTTCTCCATCACCCCCAACAGTAATCACGAGGGGGAGACGCACTCCCTGCCCACGCTGTTTTTCGATGTGGAAAAGTGGAAGTCCCCCCTGGCGGCCTATGTGCTCTATGACTGCTCCGCAGTCTGGCCCGAGCTTGGGACCTGGAGCGGATACCAGGTTGACAGTGAGATGATCTCGTAGAAAACATGTCTGCCGTAAGGAGGTTTTTATGAAACACATCCAATCATTCCTCATCCTGTTTATTCTGGCCCTCTCCCTCACCGCCTGCGGCGCTTCCGCCCAGGACAGCGGCCGCACCGTCACCGAGGGCCGCCTGCTTCTCTCCGCCAACGGCACCGCCCTGCTGGTGACAGAGGACGGAACTCCCATTGCCCTCTCCGTCCAGGCCGACGGGGACGATCCCTTCTCCGGCTTCTCCACCGGCGACCGGGTCTCCGTCACCCACGACAGCGCCCTGGACGAAAGCTATCCCCTCCAGACCGGCGCCTATGAATGGACGCTTCTGGAACAGGGCTCCCTGGAGGACATTCCGGAGGAGACCCTGACCTCCCTGGAGGACCTGGGCTGGGACTTCGGCCGGGACCTCCACGCGCCGGCGGCGGAGCCCCAGACGGTGGCGGACTCCGGGGAGGGCTACTGCGGCAACACGATCACGCAGGTCCTTCTGGACGGGGAGACCTATGCCTTCTGGGGCGACGACTCCGTCCGGCTGACGGACCTGCTCCTCACCCTGGACTACGCCGACGGCGTCTGCCGGTGCCAGCCGGAATTCACCGTGAACACGGAGTTCGGCGAGGGCTACGGCGTCAATCTCACAGACTACTATGTCCGCTATGGGGAGCGTCAGTGCCCCATCACGGAGGAACAGGCGGCGGAGATCCGGGAAATTCTGGACCGGAACTGCCCCGGGGACGGTTGAAAACGGCCTCTCCATCTGGTATGATGGACAAAACAAAACAGGGAGGCCACTGCTATGCAGCAACTGGAGAAGCAATTTCACATTCACTGCGTTCCCGGCGACGTGGGCCGCTACTGCATTCTGCCGGGGGACCCCGGCCGGGTGCCCGCCATCGCGGCCCTCTTTGACGACGCCCATCCGGTGGCCCAGAACCGGGAGTACAACGTCTGGACCGGCACCCTTCTGGGGGAGAAGGTCACCGCCTGCTCCACCGGCATCGGCGGGCCCTCCGCCGCCATCGCCATGGAGGAGCTCCACAAGTGCGGGGCGGACACCTTCCTGCGCACCGGCACCTGCGGCGGCATCGACCTGGCGGTGCGGTCCGGAGACATCGTGGTGGCCACCGGCGCCATCCGCTACGAGCACACCAGCCTGGAGTACGCCCCCATCGAGTTCCCGGCGGTGCCGGATCTGGGCATTGCCAACGCCATGGTGGAGGCGGCGGAGTCCCTGGGTCTCCCCTGCCACGCCGGGGTGGTCCAGTGCAAGGACAGCTTCTACGGCCAGCACAGCCCGGAGGCCTCCCCGGTGTCCTACGAGCTGAAGGCCAAGTGGGAGAGCTGGAAGCGCCTGGGGGTGAAGGCCAGCGAGATGGAGTCGGCGGCGCTGTTCGTGGTGGCGGCGGCCCTGGGCTGCCGGTGCGGGTCCTGCTTCCACGTGATCTGGAACCAGGAGCGGGAGGCCGCGGGGCTGGATCAAACGATGAGCGAGGACACCTCCGCCGCCGTGCGGGTGGCCGTGGAGGCGCTGAAGCTGGTGATCCGGCGGGACCGGGAGAGCGCCGGGCAACACGTTCTGCCGCTCTAAGAGCCTGTTTAGAATCTCCCCGCACACGTCTTGGCGGCGTATTTTCCGTCCAGACTTCGTTAAAAACCCTTGCAATCCGCCAGGATTGCGGC
>JAAWIL010000041.1 GCA_022796315.1 Oscillibacter sp.
GTGGTGACGGACTGGGACCTCTTCAAGCTGGGGACGGACCAGCGGGACAAGCTGACGGCCCTGCTGGAGGACCTGCCGCCCTATGGCTGTCTGGTGTTCGTCTATGACGCCGTCGCCTACGAGCCCAACCGCACCATGAAGAAACTGTGCAAGGCCATTGGGGACCACGTGGAGACGGTGGAGTTCCGGCCCGCCGGCAGCAGCGACCTGATCACGTGGATTGGCCGGCGGTTCCAGGCCTTGGGCAAGGAGATCGACCGCCAGACGGCGGAGTACCTGATCTTCACCTGCGGCGGATTGATGACGGGCCTGTCCCAGGAGATCGCCAAGATCGGCGCCTACGCCAAGGGCACGGCCATTACCCAGAAGGACATAGACGAGGTGGCGATTCCGGTGCTGTCGGCGGAGGTGTTCCGGCTCTCCGACGCGGTGCTCCAGGGACGGTCGGACCAGGCCGCCGCCATTTTGGGGGACCTCCTGAAGATGCAGACGGAGCCCATTCAGATCCTGGGCGCCTTGGGCGGGCAGCTGCGGCGGATCTACACCGCCCGCCTGGCCATTGACAACGGGAGGGGCCGGTCCTGGCTCATGGAGCTGTGGGAGATGCGTTCGGACTACCCGGCAAAGCTCCTGATGACGGCGGCGAAGCGGACCACCACCGCCTGGTGCATCAGCGCGGTGAAGCAGTGTCAGGTCCTGGACCGCCGGATGAAGAGCGAGAAGGGCATCGACCCGGCAGGGGAGCTGAAGCTGCTGATCGTCCGGCTGGGGGCGGAACGGGCATGACGCGGATCAAAGAGGCGATTGTGGTAGAGGGGCGCTACGACAAGAACACCCTCTCCCAGGTGGTGGATGCCCCCATTGTGACGCTGGAGGGCTTCTCCGTATTCAACGACAAGGAGAAGCTGCGTTTCCTGCGGCGTCTGGCCCAGGAGCGGGGTCTCATCATCCTGACAGACAGCGACGGCGCGGGCTTTGTGATCCGGAACTACCTGAAGGGCTCCCTGCCGAGGGAGCAGGTGAAACAGGCCTACATCCCCGACGTTGACGGCAAGGAGCGCCGGAAGCGCGCTCCCGGAAAAGAGGGCAAGCTGGGCGTGGAGGGGATGCGGCCGGAGGTGCTGCTGGAGGCCCTGCGGCGCTGCGGGGCAACGTTCCTGGACGGGGAAGAGGCGGCGGCAGTGAGCCGGGAGCCGGTTACGAAGGGGGATCTCTTTGCCTGGGGTCTCAGCGGCGGAGCGGGGAGTGCGGAGAAGCGGAGAGCACTGCTGAGGCAGCTGGATCTGCCGGCGCATCTGACGGCCAACGGCCTGCTGGAGGCGTTGAATCTGCTCTATAGCCGGGAGGACCTGGAGACGCTGCTGTGTCACGACAAGGAATGAAAAAAGTTTCGCCAGCCTTTTCAAAGGCTGCGGGGGTCCAGGGGGCGCCGCCCCCTGGCGTTGGAGCGAAGCTCCAAAAAAATCGAGGAGAAACCAGGCGCCAGCCGCCGTTTCTCCCAGCAATCCACCAATAGAAGCCCCCAATTGAAAAAGAATCAGCGGAAGAAATCGCAAGATACGCGACTTCTTCCGCTGAATTTTTACTCGGTGTTAAATCAGACGCCGCCCCTGAGGCTCCGCCTCAGACACCGCCAGGGACGCCGCCCCTGGACCCCGGCAGGGGGCGCGTTGCCCCCTGCACCCCGACAGCTGGCTTACTCCTTAGCCTGCTTCTTCCGCCAGGCATCCAGCACAGCGCAGAATACCAGAGACAGCTCCGTCTCCTCCGCGGCGGCGGACCGGGAGGTCAGCGCGATGGGCACCCGGGCGCCTACCACCGCGCCGCAGGTGATGGCGTGGGCGTGAATCAGCCAGCTCTTCACCAGTGTGTTGGCCGTGGAGAGGTCCGGGGCAATGATGCCGTCAAAGCCGCCGCCGGAGTAGGGACAGTCGTAGTTCTTCAGCCGGGCGGCCTCCTGGCTGAGGATCAGGTCGTAGGCGATGGGGCCCCACAGCTCGCAGTCCGCGAAGGGACGGCGCGCCTGCTCGGATACCAGCCGCTGGGCCTCCACGGTGTCCTGCATGTGGAAGGTGACCTCCTCTACCAGCGCCAGCATCGCCAGCTTCGGATTCTCGTAGCCGAAGGCCTTCAGGGCGTCGGCGGTGTTGCGGATGATGGCCTTCTTCTGCTCCAGGCTGGGCTTGATGATCACCGTCATGTCCGACAGCGCCAGCAGCTTGGGGTACTCCGGCAGGGATACCAGAGATACATGGGTCATCAGCCGGTCCGTCCGGAGCCCGTTGGCCCGGTCCAGCACCGGCATCAGGAACTGACGGGTGCCGATGTTGCCGCGCATCAGAATGTCGCCGTCGCCGCTGCGGATGATGTCAACGGCCTCCTGAGTGATGTTGTGGCCCGGGGGCGTGTCCACCATGGTGTACGGCTCCCGGTCCAGGCCCAGCTTCTCCAGCAGGGCGATGGTGCGGGCGCGGTCGCCCACCAGAACGGGCTGCACAAAGCCCGCCTCCTGGGCCTGGAAGATGCCGCGGATCATGTTCTCTCCGTCAGAGCCCGCCAGGATGACCCGCAGGGGGCGTTCCGGCTTGGGAACCTGGCTGATAATATCATCAAAATTCTTTAACTCCATTTTGCTACAGTCCTTTCTCCCGATCTTCTCAGGGCGAAAAAATTCCTTTTCTATTATAGGAGGTCCGGACAGCATTTGCAAGGTTGTTTGTAAAATTTTTCTGAAAAAAGAAAAAATTGCGTAAGGTTGCAGGAAACTTGCCGGAAGCCGTACGTACTCCTGCCGTGTTTCGACAGATTTCGCAGTAAAAATGTGATAGGTTACGGGCGAATCTTAGAGTTGGGAGGGCAAACGGTTTGAGAAGCATTCTGACAGGAACCGCGGAGTGCGGGGGCTCGGATGTCCGGTACTACCTGCTGCAGGAGCCGCTGGGGGAGGAGGCGGAGTGTTACGGTGTGGCGGTGGAGTACGGCGGAGAGCGGGCAGAGCTCCGGGACCTGACGCCCTCACGGGGCAGGGCGGAGGAGCTGCTGGAGCGGATGCGGCGGGGTCAGGTGACGCCAGTGACGGCCAGGGATGTGGTAGAGGACTGGCTTTTGGAGTGAGATCTGCCATTTTTTCTTGCTTTTTTTTCTGCGGGTCGATATAATAAGTGAGACTTGCGAAGGAGGGAATGGCATGGCAGACGAACTGAAAACCGCGCAGGAGGAGAGCAGAAACTTCATCCACGCGTTGATTGATGAGGATATCGGGCCGGGCGGACAGTATGAGGGCATGACGGTACACACCCGGTTTCCGCCGGAGCCCAACGGATATCTGCACATCGGACACTGTAAGGCGCTGACGATTGACTTCGGCACCGCCGAGAAGTACGGCGGCCTGTGCAACCTGCGGATGGACGACACAAACCCCACCAAAGAGGATGAGGAATTTGTGGAGGCCATCAAGGAGGACATCCACTGGCTGGGCTTTGACTGGGGAGACCGGTTCTTTTACGGCTCGGACTACTTTGAGGAGGATTACCGCCAGGCGGTGGGCCTCATTCAAAAGGGATTGGCCTACGTGTGCCAGCTGAGCCCGGAGGAGTTTAAGGAGTACCGGGGCAGCGTGGGCGTGCCCGCCCGGAGTCCCTACCGGGACCGGCCTATGGAGGAGAGCCTGGACCTCTTCGCGCGGATGCGCGCCGGCGAGTTCCCCGACGGGGCCATGACGCTGCGGGCGAAGATTGACCTGGCCAGCGGCAACTTCAACATGCGGGACCCGGTGATCTACCGGATCAACCACCTGCCCCACCACCGCTTCGGGAACCAGTGGTGCATCTACCCCATGTACGACTTTGCCCACCCCATTCAGGATGCCTTGGAGGGGATCACCCACAGCCTGTGCTCGCTGGAGTTTGAGAACCACCGGCCCCTGTACAACTGGGTGGTGGAGCACTGCGACCTCCCCGCCAGGCCCCGGCAGATCGAGTTTGCCCGCCTGGGCATCGACCACACGGTGATGAGCAAGCGGAAGCTCCGGCGTCTGGTGGAGGAGGGGAGAGTCTCCGGCTGGGACGATCCCCGGATGCCCACGCTCTGCGGCCTGCGCCGCCGGGGCTACACACCCCGGTCCATCCGGAACTTCTGCGAGCGCATCGGCGTGGCCAAGTCCGCCAACATCGTGGAGTACGGCTTTCTGGAGCACTGCCTCCGGGAGGACCTGAACGAGACGGCGGAGCGGGTCATGGCCGTGATCCGGCCCATCAAGCTGACCATCACCAATTACCCCGCCGGGAAGACGGAGACCGTCACGGTGGAGAATAACCCGGTAGATCCCGCCGCCGGAACGCGGGAGGTGGCTTTCTCCGGTTCCCTTTGGATTGAGGCCGACGACTTCCTGGAGACCCCGGTGCCCAAGTACAAGCGCCTGTACCCCGGCGGTCCGGAGTGCCGGCTGAAGGGCGCATACCTCATCACCTGCACCGGCTGCGTGAAGGACGAGGCGGGGAACGTGGTGGAGGTCCTGTGCGAGTACGACCCGGACAGCCGGGGCGGCGACCCCGCCGACGGCCGGAAGGTGAAGGGCGCCACCATCCACTGGGTGGACGCGGCCGCCGCCGCAGATGCGGAGGTGCGGCTGTACGACAACCTCTTCTCCGACGCCGCCCCCGACGCGGCGGACAAGGACTTCCTGGACTGCCTGAACCCAGGCTCTCTGGAGATCCTCACCGGATGCAAGGTGGAGGCCAGCCTGGCGGAGGCCCAGGCCCCGGCGAATTTCCAGTTCATGCGTCTGGGCTACTTCTGCCTGGACAGCAAGGACTCCAAGCCGGGACACCTGGTATTCAACCGGAGTGTGAGCCTGAAGGACAGCTTCAAGAAATAAGGGAACCGCCCGGAGCGCAGAGCGCTCCGGGCGGTTTTACATAGAACGGCAGGGGCGGAAGCTTACGGAAGCGAAATCTTCTCCTCCAGCCGGTAGAACGTGAACGCCCCCGATCCCAGCAGGCGCCCGTCCTGGTCCGTCACCCGCACGTCGTACACACAGATGGTCTTCCCGGACTTGGCCTCCACCGCCTCCGCAGTGACAAAATCCCCCACTTTGGCGCTGCGGAAAAAGTGGTAGGAGGCGTTCACCGTCACCGCGCCGTAGCCCTTGGCCACCATGGCGGAGCCGGCGGCCGTATCGGCCATGGTGAAGTAGACGCCGCCGTGGGCCCGGCCCAAGGGGTTCAGGTCCTCTTCGCCGATGGTCTTGGTGACCACGGCCCCCCTGGCGGAGATGGACGCCACCGTGATGCCCATCCGGGCGGCAAAGCGGTTTTTCTGGTTGCGGTAGGCCACCAGCTTGGCGAAGTCCACGGCGGGGGCGCTGTACTGGTAGGCCAGGCGGTCCGTGCCGTCCCGGAGGGTGATGACGCCGCAGTACTGAAAGCCAAAGCGCTCCAGGGCCCGCTGGGTGGGGAGGTTGTCCCGGTGGGTGTCACTCCGGAGGGTAGGACACCGCCCCAGGCACCAGCGGAAGCAGGCCTCTGCCACGCCGGGAACCGCCCCGGTGGAGGCCAGGCGGTGAATGACTCCGTAGGGGCCGTCGTCGGGCCACGCGCCGTCGATCCGGGCATAGGTGGGCTCCACGTCCCTGCCGTGGAGAAAGCAGAACACACCGGCCAGGGTCCCGTCCTCCCACATGGTGTAGCAGCTTCCCGCCGTGATCTCCTGGGAGATCAGCTCCCGGCCGGGGTAGCCGTCCGCCCACTGGGTGAGGTTGCCGCTGCGGCGCATGAACTCTCTGGCCCGGTGGTACACATCCATAATGGCGTCCAGATCCGCCGGACCCGCGTTTCTAATTTCCATAGTATCGTCCTCCTGTTTCTCTCCCTATTTTGACCCAGAGACCACGGTGATGTCAACCCCCGCCTGCGGGAAACCGGAAAAAAGTTTGGGGCCGGCCCATGGAGTGGAATGGAGTTTTCGGGAAAGACAAAAATGGAGCGGCCATTGGCCGCTCCATTTAAATATTCTTTTTAATGGTGTTAATGGCGCCCTTCTCCAGCCGGGATACCTGGGCCTGGGAGATTCCCACCTCGGCGGAGACCTCCATCTGGGTCTTCCCCTCGTAGAACCGCAGGGACAGAATCCGCCGCTCCCGCTCGTCCAGGCGCTCCAGGGCGTCCTTTAGAGCGATGCGGTCCGTCCAGTGCTCGTCCGTATTCTTGGTGTCGCTGACCTGGTCCATGACGCACACGGTGTCGCCGCCGTCGGCGTAGACCGGCTCATAGAGGGACACCGGGTCCACAATGGCGTCCATGGCGAAGACCACCTCCTCCCGGGGGATGCCCAGCTCCTTGGCGATCTGCTCCACCGTAGGCTCCCGCTGGGTCTCTGCAATCAGACGGTCCCGGGCCTGGAGGACCCGGTAGGCCGTGTCCCGCATACTGCGGGAGACCCGGATGGCGCTGTTGTCCCGCAGGTAGCGCCGGATCTCGCCGATGATCATGGGGACGCCGTAGGTGGAAAAGCGCACCTTCTGGCTGATGTCGAAGTTGTCAATGGCCTTGATGAGCCCCACGCAGCCCACCTGGAAGAGATCATCGGCGTTCTCCCCACGGTTGGCGAACCGCTGAATCACCGAGAGCACCAGCCGGAGGTTGCCCTCAATCAGCGTCCGCCGGGCCTCCTGGTCGCCCTCCTTGGTCCGCCGGAGAAGCTCCATGGTCTCGTCGTTTTTCAGGACCTTCAGCTTCGCGGTATTCACTCCCGCGATCTCTACTTTTCCCTGCATAAACGCTTCCCCCTGACCTCAAAAAAATTGCTGAGGTCAGTATGACCGCCGCCGGATTTTCCTATACTGGGAGCTTTTGTCGCTTTCTGGTGTGATAGGACAGCGCCGGGTCCGCATAGAGTGCTCTGAGAAGACGCTTTATGAAGGAGGGATGCGTGATGCAGTGCAGAATTCAGGGATTGCGGCGCAAGGAGGTCATCAACATCTGTGACGGCTGCCGCCTGGGATACGTGGCGGACGTGGACATCCGGATTCCGGAGGGGCGGGTGATCGCCATTGTGGTCTACGGCCCCTGCCGGTTCTTCGGCCTGTTCGGCAGGGGAGAGGAGTTCTACATCCCCTGGGAGTGCATTCAGAGGATTGGGGACGACATCATCCTGATTGACAAGCCCTTCCAGCGCCGGGACCCGGCTCTGGAGCGGAAGCGGCGGAAACGCTTTTAAAGACGAGCGGGCTCAAGATTCCTCCGGCAGATTCTCCCGCAGGAGCCGGAGAAACAGGTCCATGGCGGGGCTGACCCAGCGGTGTCTGCGCCGGGCGCACAGGCTCTGCCGGGGACCGGAGATGGGAATGGGCAGCTCCACCAGCGTGCCGGCGGCCAGTTCCTCCCGGGCCACGAACCGGGGGAGAAAGGTGAAGCCCAGGTTGCTCATGACGCAGCGCTTGATGGTCTCGATGCTCCACAGCTCCAGGGTCACGTCCAGGGTGATTTCCCGCCTGCGGAGGTAGTCCTCCAGCTGGCGGCGGAAGATGCTGTCCGGCTCGTCGGTGACCAGAGAGACCGGCTTGTACTGGCCCGGCGTCACAAAGTCCGGGTGGGCGAAGTCCGGCGAGGCCAGGAGGACCAGGTCATAGGACCCCAGAGGCTCCACCTCCAGGCTCTCCCGGTTCCAGTCCATGTCGTAGCCCACGCCGAGATCACAGGCCCCGGTACGGACATTCTCCGGAATCTGCATACAGTTGCAGCTGCGGAGAATCAGCCGCACCTGGGGCGCCTGCTCCCGAAAGGACCGGATCACCGGCTGCATTTGGTAGCACAGCAGCGTCTCCGCCATGTCCACCCGCAACGTCCCCGACGGGAGGGCGTCTTGGCGGTTCAGGGCCGCCAGGCGGTCCGCCGCCAGCAGCAGCTCCCGGACCTGGGGCAGGGCCAGCCGTCCCGCCTCCGTCAGGCACATCCGGCGGCCCACCCGCTCCAGGAGGGGCACGCCCAGCTCCGCCTCCAGCTGCTGGATCTGGGCGGTGATGGTGGACTGGGTGTAGTTCAGGGCTGTCGCCGCCCGCTGGTAGCTGCCCTGATCCACCACGGTCTGAAAGGTCTGCAGGTGCTTGAGTTCCATGACGCGCCTCCTGACTCATCGGTAATACTGATACTATACATCGGAAACTTTTGCTTTTCAAATGGTTTTTCCGCTGGTATGATGGAACCATCTCTTCAAGAAAAAGGATGTGCTGTCAATGCCGGCTTCTATGATCCCCTCGTTTCTGATCTACTGCTATGTGGGCGCCATTACCCCCGGACCCGCCAATCTCTGCTCTCTCTCCGCCGCGATCCGGTACGGCAGGGGACCGGCCCTGCGGCAGTGGCGGGGGTTATTTACCGGCTTTTTCCTGGTGTCCATGGGCTCTGTGGCGGTGACCTATTTCCTGGGGGCGGTACTGGACGAGGCGGTGGCGGCGCTCTCCTGGCTGGGGGCAACGTATCTTCTCTGGATGGCCTGGCACACCCTTCGGGCCTCCGCTGATCCGGCCCGGCGGGAGGCGGCGGCCCCCAGCTTCCGCCAGGGGGTGCTGGTGCAGCTGACCAATGTGAAGATCATGGTGTTCTGTGCTGTGGCGCTGTCGTCCTACGTGCTGCCCTACACCCACTCGTTCCGGACACTGCTGCTGACGGGGCTGTTCCTGCCCCTCACGGGTCCTGTGGCCAATCTGGCGTGGCTCTTCGCCGGCGCGGCGCTGCAAAAGCTCTTTGCGGACCATGGCCGGACAGTGGATGCCGTCATGGCCGCGGCGCTGGCGCTGTGCGCGGTGAGTCTGGTGTGGCCCCACGGGTGAGGGGCGCGGTGCCGGAGGCGGTTTTGTCCGCAAAACTGCGGGGATTTGAGACTTCTCCGGATATTTTGGAAAAACTCTGGTAAAAAACACTTGCATTTCGACAGGGTTTGTGGTATCCTATTCAAGCTACAAAGGGCGGTCCTCTGCCGTCCGCAGTATTTTGCGGGCCAAACGGGTAAGAACGCCTATCAAACAGGAGGAAGCAGACTCATGAATCTGATCTACGAACTGAACAAGGAAGCCCTGGCCGCTGAGGCCCCGAAGGTCCAGATCGGCGACACCGTCCGTGTCCACGTGAAGGTCAAGGAGGGCTCCCGGGAGCGTATCCAGGTCTTCGAGGGCATCGTCATCGCCAAGAAGCACGGCGGCATTGAGGAGACCATCACGGTCCGCCGCATTTCCTACGGCATCGGCGTGGAGAAGGTGTTCCCCATCCACTCCCCCTCCATCGACCACATTGAGGTGGTCCGCAACGGCAAGGTTCGCCGTGCGAAGCTGTATTACCTGCGCGGCCGCGTGGGCAAGAGCGCCAAGCTGAAGGAGAAGCTGTAATTCCGAAAAAAAGAGAGGCACTGCCTCTCTTTTTTCATACCTGAACTCCGGACGGAGGCGGCCGGCGCTCTGCCGGCGTGCCCTGGAAGGAACGATGCTCCGCGCGGCGATGCTTCCGCAAACCGTCTTCGGCATTTCGATTTCCGCAAACCGGGAAGAAAATTTGGGAAGATCCCTTGTGAATGTGCGTCTTTTTTGCTATACTGATCAGGTTGAGGCACCACTCCGCGCATCGGCGCTGGAATCCGTGCTTCCGTTCAGCAAGAACAACACCCCATTCCGTTCCGGAAGACAGAGCGGGGACTGCGGTGTTCGGGGAGGGACTATGACCGCTGAGATGTCAAAAACCCTGGGCCGGAGCGCCTATGAGTGCCTCCAGTCCATGCTGTGCGCCGTGCTGGCTGCGGTGCTGGTCTTCACCTTCGGCGTCCGGATCATCCGGGTGGACGGGGAGTCCATGCGGGAGACCCTCCAGGACGGGGATCTGCTGGTGGTGGTGAACAGCCTGCTGTGCGGGGAGTACCGGGCAGGGGATATCCTGATTGTGAGCCGTGGGGACTTTCACCAGGGCGCCCCCATTGTGAAGCGCGTGGTTGCCACGGAGGGCCAGACGGTGGACATCGACTTTCCCGCCGGTGTGGTGTACGTAGACGGCCAGGCGCTGTCGGAGCCGTATATCCGGGAGCCTACCTGGACGGCGGAGGGGATGGCGTTTCCCCTGACGGTGCCGGAGGGCTGTTTGTTCCTCATGGGGGACAACCGTAACGACAGCGAGGACAGCCGCAGCAGCAGCCTGGGCCCTGTGGACAGCCGCTGCGTCCTCGGCCGGGCGGCGCTTTTGGCGGTGCCGGGAAAGACCGAGGAAACCCGCCGGGAGTGGAGCCGGATGGGAAGATTGGATTGAGGAGACTGAGAGATGGGCAACAAGAACAAACAGGAGCAGGAGAAGAAGAGCGGCGGCCGGGACCTCTATGAGTGGGTGCAGGCGCTGGTGTGCTCCGTGCTGGCGGTGGTGGTGGTCTTCACCTTTGTGATCCGTCTGATCGGCGTGGACGGCTTTTCGATGCTGCCCACCCTCCAGGACGGAGACCGGCTGCTGGTGCTGAACTCCATAATCTACAACGACTATCAGTACGGCGACATTGTGGTGCTGCGGAAGGCCTCCTTCCTGGAAGAGCCCATTGTCAAGCGTGTGATCGCCACGGAGGGCCAGACGGTGGACATCGACTTCGGCGCCGGCGTGGTGTATGTGGACGGCATGCCGCTGGAAGAGGACTACGTCAATGACCTGACCTTCCTGGAGGAGGGCACGGAGTTCCCCCTGACGGTGCCAAAAGGCAGCATCTTCGTGATGGGGGACAACCGCAACCACAGCAACGACAGCCGGGACTCCCGGCTGGGCACCGTGGATACGCGGTATGTCATCGGCCGGGCGGTGTTCCTGGCCTTCCCGGGCCCCGACGCGGAGACGGAGGCGCGGGACTATCATCGCATCGGCGCCATTGTGTAAGGAGCGGGGGCGGAACGCCGGAGAGGAGGACGCATGAATATCCAGTGGTATCCCGGCCATATGACCAAGACCCGGCGGATGATTACGGAGCAGCTGCGGAATGTGGACGCGGTGTGCGAGATCCTGGATGCCCGGATTCCCGTCTCCAGCCGGAACCCGGATGTGGACCAGCTGACGGCGGGGAAGCCCCGGCTGGTGGTGCTGAACCGGGTGGACCAGGCGGACCCAGAGGCGACCAAGCTGTGGGCCGCCCACGTGCGCAGGAAGGGCTGCGCGGTGCTGGAGTCCAACGCCAAGAGCGGCGTGGGCACCGGAAAATTTGCCGCCGCCGTCCGGGAGCTGCTGGCGGACAAGCTCCGGGCCTACGCGGAGAAGGGCCAGACGGGCCGGGTGGTCCGGGTGATGATCCTGGGAATCCCCAACGTGGGCAAGTCCACCTTCATCAACCAGGTGGCGGGCCGCAAGACCGCCAAGACCGAGGACCGCCCCGGCGTCACCCGGTCCAAGCAGTGGGTGCCCATTGACCGGGGACTGGAGCTGCTGGACACCCCGGGCATCCTCTGGCCGAAGTTTGAGGACCAGAGTGTGGGACTGAATCTGGCCTTCACCGGCGCGGTGAAGGATGACATCCTGGACGTGGAGACCCTGGGCTGCCACCTGATGGCCTACCTGGGGACGCGGTACCCCGAGGCTTTGACGGCGGGCTACAAGCTGCCGGAGCTGCCGGAGCGGGAGGCGGAGGAGAACGACGTTGCCTATGGCTACCGCCTGCTGGAGGCGGCGGGGCGGAAGCGGGGCTTTTTGATCTCCGGCGGCGAGGTGGACACGGAGCGCATGGCAAAGATCCTCCTGGACGAGTTCCGGGGAGGAAAGCTGGGACGCTTTACACTGGAACTGCCGGAGGAGGCGGAGTGAGATGAAGCGCTTTGGACCCGGACCGCTGACTTTGGCGATTGCCTATCTTGTGTGGGTGTTCTTTGCGTTGTGTACCGCCGGCGGGATCTGGATGATCGCGACCGGGCGGATGACGGCAGATCCGTCGGTGATGGCTGTGGTGGGGATCGCGCCGGGCCGGGAGTGGGCGGCCCAAATGTACTGTTGGCTGGGGGTGGCGGTTTTTGCCGCCTTCACGGTGTATTTCGCCTTCCGGGCCTTCTGCATGGGCACAGGGTATCTGCTCTATGATGAGGAGATGGTGGTGTTTGTGTTCAGCCGCCGGGAGCGCCGGTCTTTCTGCTGGCGGGACTTGGCGTCCTATGGAGTGACGGTGCGGGACCTGAGAGAGATTGAGCCGCAGCTCCTGCACCCTCTGTGGGGATTTTTCTTCCAGTTTTCCGACGGGAAGCGCTTCCCTGTGCGGCGGATGTACCGGGGGTACAGCGGCCTGCGGGAAGTAGTGGTGCGAAAGGGACTGCTGAAGATTAGGACTTAGAGCCTGTTTAATATCTCGACGTGTATGGATTGGCGAGTGGATTTTTTGCCCTGCAAGGCAAAAATCCGCAGGCATCCTGACGGATGGCAAGG
>JAAWIL010000042.1 GCA_022796315.1 Oscillibacter sp.
GGCGGCGTCGTCACCGGCGCGGTTGATCTTGTAGCCGGAGGAGAGCTTTTCCAGGTTCTTGCTCAGAGCGCTGGTGTTGGTGTTGTAGTTGCGGTAGGCGTTCATGGCCATAATATTGTGCTGAATACGCATGTTGAATCTCCTTTTCATTTTTCCAGACAGATCCATCTGTCTGGCCATTTGGGTGTTGCGCCCCCCGCCCCGGTGCTCACCGGCCGGACTGCCCCGGGACGCTTGACGCGCTTCTATTCATCCGGCCTGCGCAGACCGTTTGAACCGGAATCTCCCCCGCCCGATCCATGGGCCGGGGCTGCGGCAGCGGTTCCTCCTGCTGCCTACACTATCATCATCGGCGCCGGAGAGAAAAAAATAAGACGCTTTTCCAAAATTTTTTCACACACCCAAAAAACCGCAGGAAAAGGACCCCGCCCTTTCGGACGGGGCCCGGGTCTCATTCCACGGTCACCGACTTGGCCAGATTCCGGGGCTTGTCGATGTCGCATCCCCGCTGCAGCGCCACGAAGTAAGCAAACAGCTGCAGGGGCACCACTCCCAGGGAGGGCTGGAAGACCGGGTGGGTATCCGGCACCGCCGCCGTCAGGCCCGCCGTCTTTCCCATCTTCTCCAGGCGGCTCTCCGTGGTCACGGCCAGCACCTCAGCCCCTCGGGCCTGCACCTCCACCACGTTGCTCATGGCCTTGTCAAACAGCGGGCCGTACATCCCCAGGGCCACCACCAGCGTCCCCGGCTCGATCAGAGAGATGGTGCCGTGCTTCAGCTCCCCGGAGGCGTAGGCCTCGGAGTGAATGTAGCTGATCTCCTTCAGCTTCAGGGAGCCCTCCAGCCCCACGGCGTAGTCCAGGTTGCGGCCAATAAAGAAGATGGAACTGTGGTTGAAGTACCGGGAGGCGGCGTACTGAAGCTCCTCCATGTGCCCCAGCACCTGCTCCAGCTGCCCCGGCAGCGCCTCCGCCGCCGCCACAATGGCCCGGTACTCCTCCCCGCTCACAGTGCCCAGAAGGTCCGCCAGGTACAGCCCCACCAGGTTCATCAGCGCCAGCTGGGTGGAGTAGGCCTTGGTGGTGGCCACGGCGATCTCCGGCCCGGCCCAGGTGTAGAGCACGTGATCGGCCTCCCGGGCGATGGAGCTGCCCACCACATTGACCACGGCTAGGGTCCGCCCGCCCAGGCGCTTGGCCTCCCGCATGGCGGCCATGGTGTCCAGGGTCTCCCCGGACTGGCTGATGACCATCACCAGGGTGTTCTCGTCCACCAGCGGGTCGCAGTAGCGGAACTCGCTGGCCAGCACCACCTCCACCGGGCGGCGCAGAAGCTTTTCCCAGTTGTATTTGCTGACCACGCCCACGTGGTAGGCGGAGCCGCAGGCGATGATAAAAATCCGGGAGATGCGCCGGACGTCCTCCGCCGTCAGGTCCAGCCCCTCCAGCACCACCCGGCCCTCCTTCAGCCGGGGGGAGAGGGTGCGGCGAATGGCCTCCGGCTGTTCCAGGATCTCCTTGAACATGAAGTGGGCGTGGCCGCCCTTCTCCGCAGCGGAGACGTCCCAGTCCACCTGGCTGTGGGCCTTCTCCACCGGCACCAGCTCGTCGTCAAACACGCTTACGCCGTTGGGCGTCACCACGGCGATTTCCCCGTCGTCCATATAGATGACGTCCCGGGTGTGCTTGATGATGGCGGTGACGTCGGAGGCGATGAAGCTGCCGTGCTCCCCGCAGCCCAGGATCAGCGGGCTGTCCTTCCGGGCGGCGATGAGGGTGTCTGGGTAATCCGCGCAGAGAATGCCCAGGGCGTAGGACCCCTCGATCCGCCGCAGGCACCGGCCCACGGCCTCCATCATGTTGCCGCACTCGTTATAGTGGTATTCCAGCAGCTGGGCCACCACCTCGGAATCCGTGTCCGAGGCGAAGGCAACCCCCAGCTTTTGCAGGTGCTCCTTGATCTCCAGGTAATTCTCAATGATGCCGTTGTGGACCAGGGCCACGCGGCCGTTCTCACTGACGTGGGGATGTGCGTTGACCTCGTTGGGCTCCCCGTGGGTGGCCCAGCGGGTATGGCCAATGCCCAGGGTGCCCTCCAGGTCCGCGCCGCCGTGAGTCAGGTCCGCCAGGGCCTGGAGACGGCCCTTGGTCTTCCGGATCTGGAGGCCTCGGGCCTCCCCCCGCACGGCGATCCCGGCAGAGTCGTACCCCCGGTACTCCATGCGCTCCAGTCCGTCCAGCAAAATAGGAGCCGCCTCCTCGCGGCCCGCGAATCCGATAATTCCACACATATTGCCATATCCTCCTGATGAATTTGAAAATCCGCCGTCCCCGTCAGGGAACACGAACCCGGAGCATCCCCCGCCGGGCCGCTTTTCCGGCCCTGGGAGGGTGCTCTCTTCGTCAAAAGGACAAACGCGCAGTCATTTGCCTTTCATCCGCGGTCACAGCCCCTTTGTTCTGCGGTCGCCCGCATATTTGTCGGCTGTGTTACGCGCCCGCGGGCACGGAAGAGTATCCGCCGAATCTTCGATTGCCTCTTCCCCTCGTCGTCCCGCTCCGGAACCGGGCGGGCTCTGGCGCTTTGATGGGCCGGGCCCATGAACCTCCTTTCTCTCTGCGCTGGTTCTTTCTATGATAAAACTCCTTTGGAGCGTTATCCAGGTATATTTTGTGAACATTGGCAGACCCTATCCCAAAACTGGAGGGATTCCGCCTATGATGACCGCTTTCATCCGCACCATCATTCTCTACTTTATCATCATGCTGGGCCTGCGGCTCCTGGGCAAGCGCCAGATCGGCGAGCTGGAGCCCAGCGAGCTGGTGCTGACCATGATGCTCTCGGACCTGGCCACGGTGCCCATGCAGGACTTCGGCATCCCCCTGACGGCGGGCATCATCCCTATTCTGACCCTGCTGGCGCTGTCCATGCTGCTCAGCCAGCTGTCCCTGGACCACCTGCGGTTCCGGGAGCTGGCCTGCGGCACGCCGGCGGTGCTGATCCGCCAGGGCGTGCTCCAGCAGGAGGCCATGCGGCGCAACCGCTACACCCTGGATGAGCTCCTGGAGGAGCTCCGGGGGCAGGGGATCTCCAGCGCCGCAGAGGTGAAGTACGCCATTCTGGAGAACTCCGGCCAGCTCTCCGTTCTGCCCTGGACCCGGCACCAGGCCCCCTCCGCCCAGCAGCTGGGGCTGGAGGTGGAGGACGACGTGACGCTGCCGGTGGTCCTGGTCAACGACGGACGGGTGCTGGACAAAAATCTCGCCGCCTGCGGCAAGGACCGCCGCTGGCTCCAGGAGACCCTGGCCCGGGAGGGCGCGGCCTCCCCCAGAGAGGTCTTCCTGCTGACCCTGGACGAGCTGGGGCAGGTGTACTGCGTCAAAAAGGAGGCGGAGCCGTGAAAAAGTGGATTCCCCCGGCGGTGCTGGCGGCGATCCTGGCGCTGTCCCTGTGGAACGCCGCCGCCATGGAGGCCTGCGTCGCCCGCTGGCGGGACCAGCTCCAGCAGGCGGACGCCCTGGTGGACGCAGAGGACTGGCCCGCCCTGGAGCATCTCCTGGCGGACAGCTACCAGGACTGGTCCGCCTGGCAGACCTATCTTCACATCGTCACGGAGCACGACGCCGTGGATGACGCGGAGTCCATGTACCGCCGCTGCATGGCCTTCGCCGCCGCCCGGGAGCCCAGCGAGCTCCGGGCGGAGACGGCGGACCTGCGGGATCAGCTGCGGCTGCTGGCGGAGATGGAGCGCCTGAGCTGGCGGAACATCCTATAGCCGGTCCGCAGGGCCCTACTTCTCCTCCAGCAGCTTGTTCAGTTCCGCCATGAAGGTGTCCAGGTCCTTGAACTGCCGGTATACCGACGCGAACCGCACATAGGCCACCTGGTCCACGTGCCGCAGCCGCTCCATGACCCGCTCGCCGATGGCCGCAGTGCTGATCTCCCGGTCCATGGAGTTCTGGAGGTCCTGCTCAATCTGCTCCACAATCGACTCCAGCTCCGCCAGGGGCACCGGGCGCTTCTCACAGGCCCGAATCATGCCGCCCAGCACCTTCCGCCGGTCAAAGCTCTGGCGGCTGCCATCCTTTTTCACCACCACCATCGGCAGACTCTCCACGGTCTCATAGGTGGTAAACCGCTTTCCGCAGGACAGGCACTCCCGCCGGCGGCGGATGCTGGTACCCTCCTCAGCGGGACGGGAATCAATGACCTTGCTCTCTCCGTAGCTGCAATAGGGACATTTCATAATGCTTTCTCCCCTCTTCCGCCGCGGTACGGCGGTCTCTCTGTTGTGGCGGGCGAAGCTGCAAACGTCCGGAAACGGACGGACGGGACCGCTGTTCCGCGTTCTCTGGGGGCATTATATCACGAACCCTGCGGTTTGGATACCTTTTTTTCCAGTTTTAGGCGGGAAATACCGGCCACTCCCGTTCGTCAAAGCAGTAGACCATATACAGCCCCTCCCCCAGCCGCCGCAGCCGCGCGAAGCAGAACAGCCGCTCCAGGGGAAAGGCCCGCCCCGGATCGTAGGGCAGGGCCAGCTCCCTCCGGGCCTCCCGCCGCCGGGTCAGGGCCCCCGCCGTCCCCTGGAGCTGCCGCCGGAGCCAGGGGGTGCGAAACAGCCGCTCCGGCGCCGGGGCCGGCTCCCAATCCGTCCCGGCGGACGCGGCGGACCGGACCTCCCCCCGCAAAAGGTCCCCCAGGGGCCCGGTCATCCGCCGGGAGAAGCGGCGGCGGATCACCGCCTGTTCCCCCGCCGGCTCCAGCACGCCCAGCCGCAGCTCTCCCCGCTCTCCCACCGCCCAGGCGCACCAGAGGCCCTCCTCCGGCAGGCGGCAGCGGGCGGTGAACCAGGTGTACAGCGCCTCCTGCTCCACCGTCAATTCCCCCGCCGGCTCCCCGGCCCACAGCAGCGGAAACTTGTCCATAGCCGCCCCTCCTCTCCAGGCTCTGCCCGCTGAACCCCCAACACGGAGGAGGCCCCTCTCCCGCCGCCGAGATCCTGAACAGGCTCTCAAAAAAACACACCGCCTGCGCCATTGTATGCGCGGACGGTGTATTTTAGAATCTGTATTCAGGTGATCGTGTACCCGCCCCGCACCAGCAGCTTGGTGGTGGCGGAAGCGGCGCGGACCCCCCGGTCCTCGATGGTCATCATGTACAGGTGATTCTGGACCAGGGCGCCTCCGTTGTTCAGGGTGGAGGCGGTGGTCTCGTCAATCAGGCCCGGCGCGGAGGGCGACACGCAGACGGCGCTGCCCACCCGCAGCATCACCTCGCAGCCCACGCCGCCATTGAGGGTCTGCCCGCTGGAGAGGGTCACCACGGTGAAGTTGGAGGCGGCGCTCCCGGCCCCGGTCTGGCCGCCCAGCAGCTGGCTGTTCCGGGCGGCAATCTTCTGGTCCACCCGCTGCAGCACGCTGTTCAGGAAGGTGTCGTTCAGGTAGCTGAGGGTCACCAGGGGGTCCTTGCTGCTGCCGGCCGTCCCGGCGGCCATGGTCACCGTGGCATTCAGCAGAGCGCTGAGGACCAGCAGCACCGTCAGCCTCAGGAGCCATCTGTTTTTTTTCATGGTATGTACCTCCAACTCTTTTGTATCCGGACCCGTCCGGGGAGTCGCCCCTCCGGGCGGGTCCGCGCCAAAAAGGAATCAGGAAGCCGCCTCAGACCAGCTGATCGTGCGGCAGGCCAAAACTAACCGCAATCGCCGTATCGACTTTGTTCATCACGTGCTCCTCCACATGGCCCATCCGCTCCCGCAGGCGCCGCTTATCCAGCGTCCGCACCTGCTCCAGGAGAACCACGGAGTCCCGGTTCAGCCCGCAGCTCTGGGCCACCGGAAGGTCGATATGTGTCGGCAGCCGGGCCTTTCCCGTCTGAGAGGTAATGGCCGCCGCGATTACGGTGGGGCTGTAACGGTTCCCGGTGTCATTCTGAATGATCAGGACCGGCCGGACGCCGCCCTGCTCACTGCCCACCACCGGGGAGAGATCGGCATAGTAAATATCGCCGCGCTTGACACTCGTATCCACAAAGTTCACACTCCGCCGAAAGAAGTACCCATCGCCGAGAAGTCCTCGGTGAGGCCACTTTCATTCTCCCACGCAGCTCCGGAATTTATACGTTGAACTTCCGGTGTCCCCGCCCCGCACTAGTTTATGCGGCAGACTGGGGCGGAGTGTATGGCCGGGCGGAGCCGCCGCGTCACACCAGCAGCCGCAGGCTCCGCTCCACCACCCGGCCCTGGCGCAGGTACAGCCGGGGTACCCGCTTGCTGACCGCGCAGGTCAGCTCATAGGGAATCGTGTCCAGCAACGCCGCCAGCTCGTCCGCCGGCTGGTTCGCGCCGAAGATCTCCACCTCGCTGCCCACGCGGACCTCCGGCAGGCCCGTCAGGTTCACCATGGTCATATCCATGCAGATCCGGCCCAGGATCGGGGCCGGGCCCGCTGCCGTCCGGACCGCCATGCGGCCGGAGAGACCCCGAAACAAGCCGTCGGCATAGCCGATGGGCAGCACGCCCACCCGGGTCTCCCCCTTTGTGCAGAAGGTCCGGCCGTAGCTGATGTCCGTGCCGCCGTCAAAGATCTTGATGGTGGACACGCAGGACTTCAGCCGCATCACCGGCTCCAGGCCCAGCCGCTCCCGGTCTCCCCCGGCCCCGTAGAGGGCGATGCCGGGGCGGACCATGTCCAGGTACATCTCCGGATACCGGGCCAGGGCGCCGCTGTTGGCGCAGTGGCGGAGGGCAAAGGTCCTGCCCTGATCCGCCAGGGCATCCAGCACCAAGAGGAACACGCGGAACTGCTCCCTGGTATAGGCCTCGTCCTCCGCGCCGTCCTCATCGGCCGCGGCAAAGTGGGTAAAGATCCCCTCCGGCTCCAGACGGGGCAGGGCGCAGGCCTTGGCAATCGACGTTACGCCGCCGGCAAAGTGCCTGCCCCGCACCAGAAAGCCCAGCCGGGACATGCCGGTATCCACCTTAATATGAATGCGCAGCGTTCCGCCGCAGGCCTCCGCCGCCGCGCTGTAGGCCTCCGCCTTGGCCAGGGCGGAGACGGTCTGGGTCAGGCCCAGCTGAATCAGCTGCCCGGTCATCTCCGGGGGCGTGTGGCCCAAAACCAGGATGGGGGCCTGAATTCCGTTCTGCCGCAGCTCCCGGGCCTCGTCCAGGCTGGAGACCGCCAGATAGTCCGCCCCCAGCTCCTCCAGGCGGCGGGAGACCTGCACGGCCCCGTGCCCGTAGGCGTCGGCCTTGACGATGCCCAGATACCGGACGGCGGGTCCGATGCGCCGCCGGGCCTGCCGGTAATTGTTGGCCAAGGCGTCCAGGTCGATCTCCGCCCAGGTCCGCCGCAGCGCTGTCTCTTCCATGGTGTCCGCGCTCCTTTACGGTGAGTCTTCCTCCAGTGTATCATAAAAAGTAAAGCTCGTAAAGTCCGCCGTTAAAATCGTCTCCCCGTCCACGGCCACCTCGCCCCGGAGAGGCGTCCCGCCGTCCTGCCGCAGCCACACGGTGGAGACGATCCGCCCGTTCCGAGTACCGGTCTGGTCCACGGCGACCCGGAGACAGGGCACCTCGTTCCACGTCTCCTGGTTCTCCTCCAGCAGCCAGCCGTCCCGCAGGGCGTTCATCAGCCGGGGCAGGCACGACGCGGGGCTGATCTCCTCCTCCGAGAGCGCCCCGGCGTTCAGCCCGGCTCCCTCGTACTCCAGCCGCCAGTCCGTATCCGTGAGGACCGCCTTCACCCCGGCGATGGTCTCCGGGGCCAGCACCTCCACGGTGCTCTCTCCGCCGGGGAGATAGGTACACCGCAGCTCCGCCTCCCAGGCGAGGCCCGCCTGATCGCAGGAGACCGCGGCCTCCATGGCGCACCCGGCCATATCGTGATAGCGGTCCCGCAGGTCCGCCGCCATCTCCTCCCCCGTCCCGCCGCCGCAGCCGCACAGCAGCAGGCACAGGGCCATCATTGGTACGCAACTCCATCCGCGCACCGGATACCCTCCTCTTCTTCTAATTAGGAATGAGGAATTAGGAATTGGAACGGGAACTCATGCGAAAGGCTCTTAAATTCCTAACTCCTAATCCCTAATTCCTAATTCAAGAAACGCCCTTGGCATTTCTTGAATCACGTCCTCCGGCGTCATGCAGTAGGCGGTCAGCCGCTCCGCCGCCAGATCGCCGGCCTTTCCGTGGAGCCAGACCCCCGCGGCAGCCGCCTGGACCGGCGCGGCGCCCTGGGCCAGCAGCGAGGCGATGAGGCCCGTCAGCACGTCGCCGCTGCCGCCCTTGGCAAGGCCGGAATTGCCGGTGGTGTTCACCAGCGCGTTGCCCGCCGGGGCGGCGGTAATGGTCCGGTGGCCCTTCAGCACCAGGATGCAGCCGTGGTCCCGGGCAAAGGCCCGGGCGGCCCCCAGCCGGTCCCCGCCGGTCAGGTCTCCGCCCACGCGGGCAAACTCCCCGTCGTGGGGCGTCAGGATGGTCACCCGGTTCCGGCGGACGTCCAACACATCTATATGCCCCTCCAGGGCGTTTATGCCGCCGGCGTCCAGGACCACCGGCTTTTCCGTCCGCCGGAGGACCTCCCGCACCAGCCCCGCCGTGTCCTCGTCCTGGGAAAGGCCGGGGCCCATGGCCAGCACGTCACAGTGCTCCAGCTTCTCCAGCACCGCCGTCAGGGCCGCCCGGGACTGGGCCCCCCGGGTGAGATGCCCTCCCTGGCCGCCGCTGAGGGGGAAGGGCATGGCCGAGACGCACCGGGCCGCCTCCACGGCCCAGATGCTGTCCGGCACCCCCAGGTACACCAGGCCGCAGCCGGACCGCACCGCCGCCGAGGCGGTCAGGTAGGGCGCGCCGGTATAGCCCACGGAGCCGCCCACGATCAGGACCTTCCCAAAGTCCCCCTTGTGGCCCCCGGAGTTCCGGGGCGGCAGCGCGGAACGGACGAACTCCGCCTCCACCGTCTGCGCCGGGCACACCGTCCCCCGGACCAGGTCCTGGGGGATGCCGATCTCCGCCACCTGGACCTGGCCGGAGCACAGCGCCCCGTCCCCCACGTACTGGCCCGTCTTCGGCAGGGTGAAGGTGACCGTCCGGTCCGCCCGGACGGCGCGCCCCAGAATCCGGCCCGTGTCCGCCTCCACGCCGCTGGCGATGTCCGCCGCCACCACCTTGCCCTGGCAGCGGTTCATCAGGTCCACCGCCGCCGCGTAGGCGCTCTCCGCCGCGATCTCCCGGCTCAGGCCCACGCCGAAGAGGGCGTCAATGATCACCTGGCTGCGCTTTGCCCAGGCGGTCTGGTCCCCATCCTCCGGATCAAAGGGCTCCAGCTCCACGCCGCACTCGCTGAGACGGCCCGTCTCCTCCATGGCGTCGGGGGTCAGTTTCTCGTACTCCCCCACCAGAAAGACCCGCACCCGGACGCCCTCCAGAAACAGCATCCGGGCGGCGGCGATGCCGTCCCCGCCGTTGTTGCCCGCGCCGCAGAACACCGCCGCCCGGCACCTTCCCCATTTCTCCGTCAGCAGCGCCAGGGCGGCCCGCGCCACCTGGGCCGCCGCCCGCTCCATCAGGTCCAGGGAGGGGATCTTCCGCCCCTCAATGGCCTGTCTGTCCAATTCCCGCATCTGCGCCGCTCCCGCCAGCTTCATGGTGATTCCTCCTGACTCTGTCTCATGTCTTTGCCCCGTGTTCCGGAGCGCGTGGGCTTCTCCGGTTTCTCTCCTGTCATTATACGGCGGCCCGTCCCGCCGCGCAATCATTTTCCCCTTCCCTTTCGCCAAAATGCCCGTTATACTGGGGATGCAACCCAAAGTTTACACGAGTTTCCCCAAACGCAACAGCAAATCGCTGGCGCTGCGGACGCCATTCTGTTATGCTGAACGCATCAACAACAAGGAGGATTTCCCCATGGCATTTCCTGAAAACTTGCAGTTCATCCGCGCCCAGGCCGGCGTCACCCAGGAGCAGCTGGCGGAGCAGCTGTCCGTCTCCCGGCAGTCCGTCAGCAAATGGGAGGGCGGCCAGAGTTTTCCCGAGATGGACACCCTGCTGCGGATCTGCGACCTGTACGACGTGAATCTGGACACCCTGCTCCGGGGCAGCGTGGAGGAGGCCTCGGTGGAGGACACCGCCCGGTACGACCGGTTCATGACCCGCTTCGCAAGGCGTATGGCCCTGGCCATCGGCGGCATCATCGCTGGCGCGGGCCTGTGCGGCCTGCTGGAGGCCTGGCGCGTATCGGAGATGCTGACCGGCGCCGCGCTGCTGCTGGTGGTCACCGTCTGCGTGGTGGTGCTCGTGGCCACCGGCATCCAGTACGAGAACTTCCGCAAGCGCTATCCCGTCATCGCCGACTTCTATTCCCAGGAGGAAAAGGACGCCTTCCACCAAAAATTTGTCTGGTACGTCACCGGCGGCGTGGGGGCCATTCTCTTTGGCGTAACCCTGCTGACGCTGTTTTTCTCCGTCTTCCCGGAACAGGAGCCCTATGAGTCCTACGGCGCGTCTTTGTTCCTTTTAATCATCGCCGGAGCGGTGGCCACCTTTGTCTACGCCGGGATCAACGACGAGAAATACAAGATCTGGAAGTACAACCGGGACAACAATCCCACCCCGGAGGCCAAACGCCGGCTGAATCTTATCGGCACCATCCAGGGCGCTATGATGACGCTGGTCACCGCCGTCTATGTGGGCCTGGGGCTGTCCATGAACCTGTGGCGCACCACCTGGTGGATCTTCGCCGTGGGCGGGATTCTCTGCTGCGTGGTGTCCATTGTGCTGAACCCCTACAAGGGGGAGGACTGAGGGGACTCCCCCGGCCACGGGCGCTCTCCATTGGGCGATTTGACCCTGTAGGGGCGGGGACAGCGCCTCGCCCCTACGGCGTTTCCCGGTGATCAAATCCGCAGCCGGACGCGCCCGGGCGAGAAGTTTTTCTTGCATTTCTCCCACGTGTGTGATATAAATGATATTCAATCAGCGATGAACGGGAAAATAACGGATTCCGCAGCGCTCCAGAGAGGACAGGCCGCCGGCTGCAAGCCTGTCCGCGCCGCGCCGTTTGGTTCGCCCGGGAGCCGCCGTGGAGACACGGCCGGTCCCCCCGCCGTTACCGGGGAGTCAAGCGCACGCGGATTTTCGCGTGAATTTGGGTGGTACCGCGGAGGGGTTTGCCTTTCGTCCCAAGAATTGGGACGGAGGGCTTTTGTTTTATCCACCCACAGAGAGGAGTCTTTTTCATGGCGAAGCAGAAACGCGCCCTGACCCCCGCCGAGACAGCCCGCAAGGAGCGCTTCGACGCCCTCTGCCGGGAGATGGCGGAGGCCGGGTATGAAAAAACAGACCTGACGGTCGGCATTGTGTTTGCCAACGCCGCCTCCATCTTTCTGATGCTGCCCTTTGCGGCGGCCCTCTGGGTCTGCTACGTTCTGGTGAACCGCTCCGGCAGGGTGGACCTGAGCCTTGGCGGCGCGCTGGTTTTTCTGGTGCTTTTGCTCCTGCTCACCGTGGTCCACGAGGGCATCCACGGCCTGACCTGGGGCGCCTTCGCCAAGGGCCATCTCCGCAGCATCTCCTTTGGCGTGATCTGGACCTACCTGACCCCCTACTGCACCTGCGCCGAACCGTTGAAGCGCTGGCAGTACGTTGTGGGCACGGCCATGCCCACCCTGATTCTTGGGTTCGGGCTGGGCGCGGCCGCCGTCGGCTTGGGGCAGCCGATGCTCTTCCTTCTCTCCGTCATCATGCTCTTTGGCGGCGGCGGAGATGCCCTCATCATTTTAAAAGTCCTGTTCCACCGCTCCGGCGGGCGGAACGCGGTCTACTGCGACCACCCCTATGAATGCGGCGTGGTGGTCTTTGAACAATCATCTAACATTGCAGATAAAGGAGCGTAAACCATGAAACAACAACTGGAAGTCATTCGCAAGAGCGCCCTGGAGGCCCTGGAGGGCATCCAGGCCTCCGCTGATCTGGAGGCCCTGCGGGTGAAGTACCTGGGCAAGAAGGGCGAGCTCACCGCTGTTTTGAAGCAGATGGGCAAGCTCTCCGCCGAGGAGCGCCCCGCCATGGGCCAGCTGGCCAACGATGTCCGGGCCAGTCTGGAGGCCGCCATCGAGCGGCAGGCGGCGGCGCTGTCCCAGAAGGCCCTGGAGGCCCGGCTGAAACGGGAGACCGTGGACGTCACCATCCCCGGAAGGCGGCCGGAGCACGGCCACAAGCACCCCATGTACACCGTGCTGGACGAGATGAAGGAGATCTTTTTGAACATGGGCTTTGAGATCATGGACGGCCCGGAGATCGAGCAGGCGGACTACAACTTCACCAAGCTCAACGCCCCGGAGAACCACCCCTCCCGGGACT
>JAAWIL010000043.1 GCA_022796315.1 Oscillibacter sp.
TGAAATCCGTCAGGATTCCTGCGAGTTTCTTCCTTGCCAGGCAAAAATTTTTCTTGCCAATCTGCATACCGTCACCTATTGGTACAGCTTCTTAATTCCACATATTCTTGGCATGTATAGTCGGTTGGATTCAGCCATATCATTTTGCCGTTCACCTCCGCCCGGTAAACTGGAATCCGCATGACCGCGAGCAGGATTTCCGAATTTTAAATTCGGAAATCCTATCATACCATAGGGAGTGGAACAGGGCAAGGGACCCCGCGAAAGGTCCGATTGCGCATTTCATGGCGGATTCTGCGGGCCCGGCCGCCCCCCCTGCGCCGGATCTCCCTTGGGCGGGCGGTTGATCACCGCCCCTGCATCAAATCTCCGAATGGAACACACCCCCGCTCCGGGGGAAGTGCCGCAGGGCGCATTGCAAAAAGGGGGGCCTGCTGGAAAAATATTGTGGCGGCTGCTGCTTTGTGTTAGAATCATCTCAAAAACCCGGAATTACAGGGGGACTTATGAAAAGACGGAAAACGCTTCCTAAGGAAATGAGAGAACTCTTGAAGCGCGGCGAGATCGCAGCGCTGAAGGAGCAGTTTTTGCGCTGTGAGCCCAACGCCGTCAGCGGAAAATACGGCTCCAATATCTTCTCCCTGACGCCCCTGCCAAGGGAGTTCGCGTTCTGGGCAAAGGAACAGGGGGCAGATGTGAATTATAAAGACTACTATGGAAAGACCCCCATCTTCAGCCACGCCTCCTCTTGGAACGGGGATGTGCGGCTTCTCATAGACCTGGGCGCGGAAATCCATGTCGTCCAGGACGACGGCACCACCCCCTTGCACCTGGCGGCGCTGTACGGGCGTGCGGAGGCGGTGGAGGCCCTGCTGGAGGCCGGAGTGGATGTCAATGTCAGATCCGGCCGGCGGGACTGGCCGGGGAAGCTTACGCCCCTGGAAAAAACCCTCCTGCAGGACCGCCTGCCCTATCCCCTTCTGCTGGAGATCTGCCAGATTCTTCTGGACCACGGGGCGGTGATTACGGACCGGTGCCGGGAGTACCTGGGGAAGTCGGCGGAGCGTTTCCGGCGGGTCCAGCGGGGAATCACGGACCCGGATTTTCTGCGGGGCCAGACGGAGGGCCTGGACCGTCTCTGCCGGATGTTTGGCGTGGAGCCTGCGGCAGAGGCCGTTGTTCACGATGGAACATCCCCCATTCATGTGCCGGAGGAGTACCAGAGCAAGGCGTTCCAGTGGCTCTGGAACTACCTTGTCCCGCCCCGCGGAAAGGCGCAGACCGCCCAGGGCGAGGCCATCCGCATCGCGGGCCGGGTGGACCATGAGGTGACCGCCAACGGCGGCATGAACTGGGACGGCGCGTTTCGGGAGATGCTGAGGACCTTTCCCCGGTATCTGCACCTGGGCAATCCGTTAAGGGAAGAGGAGATCGTCCAGGCGGAGAGGGTGGCCCGGCTCTTGAAGGACGGCCGGGACGACGGAACTTTAACGATGCAGCTGTGTGCTTACGCGGTGGTTTGGGTGCTGCGGAATCCGGAGGTGCTGCCTCCGCTGGAGGCGGACTACGCAAGGTGATGCGGATCGCGCCCGTCTCCCGCCGGTTGGGTGGTCCTCCGGGAGAAACGGCGCGGCCCCGTGAGGGAAAGGAGCGGTACAATGGTATTGGACGGACATTCCGATCTTCTATATGACGTGACCCGCCGCCGTCTCGGCGGGGAGACCCGGGTGCTGGAGCGGGTCCATCTGCCCCAGCTGCGCCGGGGCGGCGTGGAGGGATTGGTGCTGGCCCTGTGGACCAGCACGGCCCACGGGGAGACCTTCTGGGAGGACACCCCCTGGCGAAACCCGGACGCCGCCCTGGACCGGACCTGGCAGCAGATGACGGCCCTCTCCGATGAGCTTCGGGAGACCCCGGCCCTGCGGCTGGTCCGCACGGCGGCGGAGGCGGAGGCGGCCAGAGCCCAGGGGAAGCTCTATCTCTTTCTGGCGGTGGAGGGCATGGCGGCCATCGGGGCGGATCTCCGGGGGCTGGAGTGGTACCGGCGCAGCGGCGTGCGGCTGGGGACTCTGACCTGGAACGAGGAGAACCTGCTGGCCACCGGCAGCGGCGGGGACCCCTACTCCGGATTGACGGACCTGGGGAAGCGGGCCGTGGGCCGGATGCAGGAGCTGGGCATGGTGGTGGACGTGTCCCACCTGAATGACGGCGGGTTCCGGGACGTGATGAAGCTGGCCCGGGGGCCCGTGGCGGCCTCCCACTCCAACTGCCGGAAGCTGTGCGATGTCCGGCGGAACCTGAGCGACGAGCAGCTGCGGGCCATCCGGGACACCGGCGGCGTGGTGGGGATCAACAGCTACCACGGCTTTGTCCACGCCGATCCCAGCCGGCAGACCGCCGAAACCCTGGCCCGCCACGCCGCCCATATGGCGGATGTTATGGGGATCGAGCACGTGGCCTGCGGGTTTGACTTCTGCGGCTACATGGGGCCTCCTGACAACGACAGTGCCCGAGGAATTGAGGACGCCGGGCAGGTCCCGGAGTTCTTCCGCTGTCTGGAGCGGCTGGGCATGACGGCCCGGGAGCGGGAGCTGGTGGCCAGGGAGAACTTCCTGCGGATTCTGGCGGGGTGTCCCGGGGGCGCCGGGGACCTTTTCCGAAATTCGGAAGACACAAAAAGAATTTGAATTATGGGAAGAGATATACTATAATAGAAAAACATGCGATTCATGGAAAAGGAGTGAGCCTTTGGAAGTGACCAGAACGAAGCTGGCGGAGGGGATGTACCTCACCTGCCTGCCGGCCCAAAAATTCAAGACCAGTCTGCTCTCCGCCCAGTTTGTGACGCCCCTGCGGCGGGAGACGGTCTCGTCCTGCGCCCTGCTGCCGGCCCTGCTGCGGCGGGGCACCGTGTCCTGCCCGGATATGGAGAGTCTCTCCGCCCGGCTGGACAGGCTGTATGGCGCCCGCCTGGACTGCACCGTCCGCAAGAAGGCGGAGAACCAGTGCGTGGGCTTTGTGGTCAGCCTGATTGACGACCGGTTTGTCCCCGGCGGAGAGAAGCTGCTGGAGCCCGCGGCGGAGCTGCTGGGGGAGCTGATCTGCAGCCCCGTCACAGAGCGGGGCCGGTTTGTGGAGAGCTATTTCGAGAGCGAAAAGACGAATTTGATTGACGCCATCCGCAGCATCCTCAACGACAAGCGGGACTATGCCGACAGCCGCCTCCTGCGGGAGATGTGCGCCGGGGAGCCCTATGGCGTGCCCCGCCTGGGGGAGGAGGCGGACGCGGAGCGCGTCCAGCTCCAGAAGCTCTATGCCCAGTATCAGGAGCTGATCTCCACGGCCCGGCTGGAGGTATTCTACAGCGGCAGCGCCCCCCGGGCCAGAGTGGAGCAGGCGGTGCGGGCGGCCCTGGCGTCCCTGCCCCGGCGGGAGGCGGCGGGGATTGCCCGCCACCGGCCCCACCCCGCCCGGACGGAGGTCCTGCGGGTGGAGGAGGTCCTGGACGTGACCCAGGGGAAGCTGGGCATGGGCTTTGCCTGCGGAAGCGAGGACTACACCGCCCTGCTGATGGGCAACACCTTATTTGGCGGCAGCAGCAACTCCAAGCTCTTTATGAACGTGCGGGAGAAGCTGTCCCTGTGCTATTACGCCTCCTCCCTCTATCACCGGCAGAAGGGGCTGATTACGGTTTCCTCCGGCATTGAGTTCCAAAACTGCCGGAAGGCCTACGACGAGATCCTGGCCCAGCTGGCGGCGGTCCAGCGGGGCAGCCTGGAGGACTGGGAGCTGGAGGGCGCCCGGAGCACCCTGCTGAACGCCTACGCCTCCATGGGGGACTCCCAGGGCAAGCTGGAGAACTTCTACCTGGGCCAGGTGGCCGCCGGCCAGCAGGAGACGCCGGAGGAGCTGGCGGAGCAGGTGCGGCAGGTGACGAAGGAGCGGATCTGCCGGGCCATGGAGACGGTCCGGCTGGACACGGTGTATTTCCTGCGCGGAGAGGAGGCGGTGGAATGAAACAGACCTTTTATGAGCGCCTGGGCGAGTCCGTCTGCCGGGAGACCCTGCCCAACGGGCTGGAGATCTGCGTAGTGCCCAAGCCCGGCTACACCAAGAAGTACGCCTTCTTCGCCGTCCGCTACGGCGGGATGGACACCCGCTTCCAGCTGGGCGGCCGGTGGCTGGACACCCCGGCTGGGATCGCCCACTACCTGGAACACAAGATGTTTGACACGAAGGAGGGCAACGCCCTCCAGGAGCTGGCCAAGAACGGCGCGGAACCCAACGCCTTCACCGCCAACGCCATGACGGGCTATTACTTTGACTCCACGGACCACTTCGAGGAGAACCTGAAGATCCTGCTGTCCTTCGTCTCCGTGCCCTACTTCACCGAGGAGAGCGTGGCCAAGGAGCAGGGGATCATCGGCCAGGAGATCCGCATGATCGAGGACAACCCTGACTGGCAGATCTATACCCGGATGCTCCAGGCCCTCTACCAGGCCAGCCCCATCCGGACCTCCATCGCCGGCACCGTGGAGAGCATCTCCCACATCACGGCGGAGACCCTCTACCACTGCCACAGGGCCTTCTACACGCCCTCCAACATGATTCTGACCGTGGTGGGGGATGTGGACCCGGTCCACGTGGCGGACATCGCCCGGCGCATCCTGCCCAGGGAGGGCGGTCCGGTGATCCCCCGGGACTACGGGGAGGAGCCGGAGGAGGTGGCCCTCCGGGAGACCAGCCTCGCCATGGAGGTCTCCTGTCCCCAGTTTTTGACGGGCTATAAGTGCTCTCCCGCCCGGGAGGACTACCTGCGCGTGGCGCTGCTGGGCGGCATGGCCTGCGACATCCTGCTGGGGGACTCCAGTCCCCTGTACCACCGGCTGTATGACCGGGGGCTCATCAACGCCAGCTTCGGCGGGGAGTTTGAGATGCTTCCCGGCGCGGCGTACCTCTATGCCGGCGGCGACAGCAAGGACGCCAGGGCCGTGACGGCGGAGATCCAGCGGGAGGCGGAGCGCATCGCCGGGGAGGGCGTGGACGAGGCCTTCTACCAGCAGGTGCGGCGGGCCGCCTTCGGCTCCAGCCTGCGGGGGATGAACTCCTTTGAGAACATCGCCGTATCCCTGACGGAGGGCTATTTCAACGGCTATGATCCCTTCCGCTTCCCCCAGGTGTTTGACACGATCACCCGGGCGGATGTGGCGGCCTTCCTGGGGGAGAACCTGCGGGAGGACCGGCGGGTTCTCAGTGAGATTACCCCGCGGTAAGGGAGGGAGACTGGTTTGAGTGCGCTGAAAAATATGCCCATCAGTTTCCCGGGTCTCTTCGGGGACTGGTCCTTCAATCCCGATCCCATCGCCCTCCACGTGGGCCACGGGATCTACTGGTATGGAATCATTCTGGCGGCGGCCATGCTGGCGGGGCTGACGCTGGCCATGAAACAGGCCAAGCACTATGGCCTGACGGCGGACAATGTGCTGGACTTTGTCCTCTGGGCGGTGCCCGCCTGCATTCTGGGGTCTCGGATCTATTACGTGGTCTTCTACCTGGATCTCTACCGCACGGAGAGCGGCGGCCTGGACTGGGGGCGGATGATCGCCATCTGGGACGGCGGGCTGGCCATCTACGGCACGGTGATCGCCGGAGCCCTGACGGTGCTGATCTACACCCGGGTGAAGAAGCTGCGCTTTGCCGCCATGACGGACCTGGCGGTGCTGGGTCTGCTGCTGGGCCAGATCATCGGACGCTGGGCCAACTTCATCAACCGGGAGGCCTTCGGCGGCCTGACGGACCTGCCCTGGCGGATGCGCCTGTGGGTCAGCGCGGAGCAGTCCATCGAGGTGCATCCCACGTTCCTCTACGAGAGCCTGTGGAACCTGGCGGGGCTGTTGCTGCTGCTGTTTGTGGTCTCCAAGGGCCGGCGGTTCGACGGGGAGAACACCTGGTTCTACTTCCTCTGGTACGGCTTGGGCCGGACCTGGGTAGAGGGACTGCGGACGGACAGCCTGTATCTCTTCGGCTGGACCTTCTTTGGGGAGCCGGTCCGGGTGTCCCAGGCCCTGAGCCTGGTGATGGCGGCGGTGGCGGCCTTCATGCTGTTCTACAAGATCCGTATCCGGAAATGCACGGCGGACGGACTGCTGGTGAACCAGCTGGAGGCCCAGCGAAAGCTGGCTCTGGAGGCCGAGGCGGAGGACTCCCCGACAGAAGAGCTGGACGCAGACGAGATCCTGGCGGAGGCGAGGTCCGCTCCGGAGGACGGAGAGAGGACGGCAGAGCCGGAACAGGCGGAGACAGAATGAGGCAGCGGCGCCCGGGCAATGCCCGGGCGCCGCTGTTTTCGGAGGAGGCCGGTCAGAGAAAAACCAGGGCTCCCGCGGCGCCGTCAGGCCGTTTCGCGGCCCCTATGGCGCGAAGCCTTTGCTTCTTTTCCGCTGCGGCGACTATAAATGGGAACGGCCACCAGCAGGGACAGCGCCATCCCTCCCGCCACATCCGCCAGGGCGTGCTGCTTGATGAACACCGTGGACAGGCAGATGAGCGCGGCCAAGATCCCCGCGGCCCAGGTCAGAGGACTGCGGGCCCCGGCGCCGTCCCAGACCGCCAGCGCCGCCCCCGCCGACCCCACTACGTGGACGGAGGGGAAGACGTTGGTGGGGGTGTCCAGCCGGTACAGCCCGGCGACCAGAGCGGCCAGGGGACTGTTTTGGGGCAGGACAGCGGGCCGCAGGTTCTGGATACTGGGGAACAGGACCCAGATCAGCGCGCTGAGGAGGAAGGAGGCGGCCAGGAAGGCCATGTACCGCCGGAAGGCCGCAGGGCGGCGCAGCCACAGCCAGACGCCCGTCCCCGCCAGCAGGGGGTACCACAGGCAGTAGGGAATGACGAACCACGGGCAGAAGGGGACCAGGCGGTCCAGGGGCAGCTGGGTGGGGTGCCAGGGCCGGTTGGGGAGCCGCTCCAGCAGAAGGTAGGCCAGAAGATAGCAGGGGAACCACAGGGTATCCCGCAGGGCCTGCCGGGGAGGGGAAGAGGGAGACATGCAACCACCTTTTTCATCCGTTTTGCAATTAGGATACCCAAAACATGGGAAAAAATAGCGGGGCTTTTGGAAGAAAAAGGCCCGGCATGACAAATGTCATGCCGGGCCCGGTGATAGAATGGCGGCTTACCGGTCCTCCCGGAAGTAGGGCAGGCCCAGGTGGGCCGGGGGCTGATTCTCCCGCTTCTTCCGCAGGGAGATGGCAATCAACACCGCGATGGTGACCAGATAGGGCAGCATCTTGAACAGCTCAATGTCCTTGCGGCCCAGGCCCGGGATGATGAGGTACACCCAGAACAGCAGGCCGAAGAGGTAGGAGCCCCACACGGCGTTCAGGGATTTCCAGGTGGCGAAGATCACCAGGGCTACCGCCAGCCAGCCCAGGGACTCGATGGTGCCGTCGTTGGCCCAGGTGCCCTTGATGTAGTCCATGGTGTAGTACAGGCCGCCGAGGCCGGAGAGGCCCGCGCCCACGCAGGTGGCCAGGTACTTGCAGCGGGTGACGCTGATTCCCGCCGCGTCGGCGGTGGCGGGGTTCTCGCCCACGGCCCGGAGGTTCAGGCCCGCGCGGGTACGGTTTAAGAACCAGCTGAGGAACACCGCCGCCGCGATGGCCAGGTACACCATAAAGCCGTAGCTTAGGAAGAGGGAGCCCACGACGCCCAGGTTGGAGACGTTGTTGATGTTGGCCCGGTAGACGGCGCTGGTGGCCGCCACGGAGATCTGCCCCACGCCGCCGGCCATGGTGTTCAGGCTGCCGCCGAAGAAGTTGGCCAGACCTCCGCCGAAGATGGTCAGGGTCAGGCCGGTGACGTTCTGGTTGGCCCGGAGGGTGATGGTCAGGAAGCTGTACAGCAGCCCGCCCAGGGCGGAGGCCAGAAACGCCGCAAGGAAGGACAGCAGCAGACATACCACCGGGGAGGGATCGGGGTTGTTGAACTCATAGAAGAAGGAGGCGGCCAGACCCGAGATGCCCCCCAGGTACATGATGCCCGGGACGCCCAGGTTCAGGTTGCCGGACTTCTCCGTCAGGATTTCGCCGATGGCGCCGTACATGATGACGGTGCCGAAGCAGACGGCGGACTGCAAAAGCCGCACAATCAGATCCGTTGTCATTTCGCCGCCTCCTTTCCGGACCGCAGGACCAGCCGGTAGTTGATGAAGAACTCGCTGCCCAGGATGAAGAAGAGGATGATGCCGGTGATGATGTTGGAGGCGTAGTCATTGAGATTGAACTGGGAGGCGATCTGAATGGCGCCCTTCTGCAAAAACACCAGCAGCAGCGAGATGAGGATCATGACAAAGGTGTTGAACTGGGCCAGCCAGGCCACGATGATGGCCGTGAAGCCCCGGCCGCCGGCGGTGACGGTGGAGATTGTGTGGCTGGCGCCGGCCACGGTGATATAGCCCGCCAGGCCGCAGATGGCGCCGGAGATGGCCATGGTGCGGATGGTGACCTTCCTGACGCTGATGCCCGCGTACCGGGCGGTGTTCTCCGAGTCGCCCACCACGGTGATCTCGTAGCCCTGCTTGGAGTACTTCAGGTAGATGTACATGCCCGCCGTCAGCAGCAGCACCAGGATTACGTTCAGACCGTATTCCTTCCCCAGCACCGCCGGGAACCAGCCGGCCCGGGTCTGCTGGTTGATGATGCCCACGCTGTTGGACCCCACGGGGTTCTCCCACAGGGCCACGCAGTAGCTGGTGATCTGAATGGCCACGTAGTTCATCATCAGGGTGAAGAGGGTCTCGTTGGTCCCCCACTTGGCCTTGAAGGCCGCAGGGATCACGCCCCAGACGCACCCGGCCAGCAGGCTCACCGCCGCCATCAGCACCAGCAGGGCGGGGGTGGGAATTCTTCCGCCGAAGGCCCGCATGAACCCGGCGGTGACCACGCCGCCCACCAGGATCTGCCCCTCGGCGCCAATGTTCCAGAACTTCATCTTGAAGGCGGGCGCCAGACCCACGCCCACGCACAGCAGCATCATGGCGTCCCGGATGGTGACCCAGCTGCGCCGGGGAGTGCCGAAGGCGCCGTCAAAAATGCCCTGGTACACCGCCACGGGGTTCAGCCTGGTGACGGCAAAGATGAACACGCCGCTGACCGCCAGGGACAGCAGCACGCCCGCCACGCGGATGGCGTAGGCCTGAGGGCGGGGGATTCCGTCCCGCCGGGTGAGCCGCAGCAGGGGCTCTCTCTTACTGGTTACAGCATTCATGACTGGGCAGCCTCCTTTTGAAAGCGGGTCATCAGCAGGCCCACCTCTTCCTTGGTGGTGGTCCGGGCGTCCACAATGCCGCTGACCTGCCCGCCGCACAGCACCAGAATCCGGTCGCACAGCTCCAGCAGCACGTCCAGGTCCTCGCCCACGTAGACCACGGCCACGCCCTGGAGCTTCTGCTCCGTCAGCAGGTTGTAGATGGTGTAGGAGGTGTTGATGTCCAGGCCCCGGACGGCGTAGGCGGTCATGAGCACGGAGGGCTGCTGGGCGATCTCCCGGCCCACCAGGACCTTCTGCACGTTGCCGCCGGAGAGCCGCCGGACGGGGAAGTTCACGCCGGGGGTGACGACCTCCAGCTCCTCCTTCACCTGCTCGGCCAGCTGCCGGGGTCCCTTGCGGTCGGTGAAGATGCCGGAGCCCTTGCGGTAGGTCCGCAGCAGCATATTGCCGGTCATGCCCAGGGAGCCCACCAGGCCCATGCCCAGGCGGTCCTCCGGCACGAAGGCCAGGGAGACGCCCATCTGCTTGATCTGGAGGGGCGTTTTGCCCACCAGCTCCTCGCCGGGGGCCCCGGCGTCGCTGCCGATGGAGTGGTATTGGATGGAGGCGCCGGGAGCCATGGGCTGGAGCCCCGCCACGGCCTCCAGCAGCTCCTTCTGCCCGGAGCCGGCAATGCCGGCGATGCCCAGGATCTCGCCGCTGTTGGCAGTGAAGGTCACGTTGTCCAGCCGCTTGACGCCCAGGGCGTCATAGACCGTCACGCCCTTGACCTCCAGGCGGGGGGAGGGGTCCTTGGGGGCGGGGCGGTTGATGTTCAGGGCTACCGCGTGGCCCACCATCATGTCCGTCAGGGCCTGGGGGGAGGTCTCGGCGGTGGGAACGTCGCCGATGTACCGCCCCTTGCGGAGCACCGCCACCCGGTCGGATACGTCCATGACCTCGTGGAGCTTGTGGGTGATGATGACCATGGCTTTGCCGTCGGCCCTCATGTTGCGCATGACGTCAAAGAGCCGGTCGGTCTCCTGGGGGGTGAGGACGGCGGTGGGCTCGTCCAGAATCAGGATCTCCGCGCCCCGGTAGAGGACCTTGACGATCTCCACGGTCTGCTTCTCCGAAACGGACATGTCGTAGACCTTTTTGCCGGGGTCAATCTGGAAGCCGTATTTCCCGCAGATCTCCGTGATCTTGGCGGAGGCGGCCTTTAGGTCCAGGCCGCCGGGCTCCTCCAGGCCCAGAACGATATTCTCCGCGGCGGTGAAGACGTCCACCAGCTTGAAGTGCTGGTGGATCATGCCGATGCCGCAGGCGTAGGCGTCCTTGGGGGAGGCGATGGTGACGGGCACGCCGTTTACCCGGATTTCCCCCTCGTCGGGGAAGTAGATGCCGGCCAGCATGTTCATCAGCGTCGTCTTGCCGCTGCCGTTCTCTCCCAGGAGGGAGAGGATCTCTCCCTTTTTGATGTCCAGAGAGACGCTGTCGTTGGCCACGACCTGGCCGAAGCGTTTGGTGATATTTGTCAGTTGGACCGCTGTTTCCACGAAGACCATCCTTTCTGCCAAAGCGGAAAATGGGGAAGCGCCGGGCTGAGATTTTAAACAGGCTCTGACGCTTGGGAAAACAAGATTCTCTTCCAGTATAACATAAACCGGCAGAAAAGCAAAGAGCAAATGGGAAAAAAGGGAGTGGGGACGGATTGCGCCGAAAAGAAGTCCCGGCCGGGGAAGACGGCCGGGACACGGGGGGAGGCGCTCAGGGACGGAAGACCATGGAGCGGCGAATGTCCCGGAGGCTGTGGGCGCCGCACATGCTCATGGTGTCCGCCAGCTCGCTCCGGAGCTTGTCCACGTAGACCTGCACGCCCTCGGCGGCGCCGCCGTAGACCATGGTGACGAAGGGCCGGGCGATCAGAACGCCGTGGGCCCCCAGGGCCAGGGCCTTGAAGACGTCCAGGCCGGTGCGGATGCCGCCGTCCACCAGGACGGTCATCCGGCTGCCCACGGCGTCCGCGATGTCCGCCAGGACCTCGGCGGTGGCGGGGCAGTGATCCAGCACCCGGCCGCCGTGGTTGGACACCACGATGCCCGCCGCGCCGGCGTCCAGGGCCTTCCTGGCCCCCTCCACGGTCATGATGCCCTTGAGGATAAAGGGCCGGCCGGCCATGGCCGCCACCTCCCGCAGCTCCTCCACGGTCTTGCGGCCGGCGGGGGGCGTCAGGCCCTTGAGGAAGGGCAGGCCCGCCGCGTCGATGTCCATGGCCACGGCAAAGGGGTTCGCGGCCTTCACCAGGTCCAGCTTCTCCCGGATGGTTTCGATGTTCCAGGGCTTGATGGTGGGGACGCCGCAGCCGCCGAACTTCTCCAGGGCCTTGGCCGCGCCCTCCACCACGGCGGGGTTGGTGCCGTCGCCGGTGAAGGCGGCGATGCCGGCGCCGGCGCAGGCGGAGACCAGGATCTCGTTGTAGGCCATGTCGTCGTACTTGTCGCCGTAGTGCAGCGTCATGGCGCCCACCGGGGCGGCGAAGACCGGCAGCACGAACCGGCGGCCAAAGAGCTCCGCCGTGGTGTCCACCGGCGTGTTGGCGCAGATGGTGTCCATATTGAGGCAGATCTCCTGCCACTTCTGGTAGTTGCGGATGGCGCCGGTGCCCTGGCCCTTGGCCCCGGGGCCGGGCATCGTGTTTTTGCAGCTGAGCCCGTTGCACACGGGGCAGGCCTTGCAGTAGGGGCCGGAACAGGTCCGGGCCTGGGCCAGAATTTCCTGATAGGTCATAGCGTCGTTCCTCCATACCGATGTATTCGGCAGTATTGTACCGTACCGGCGGGAAAAAGGCAACGCTTGGCGGGAACTTTTTTCCACAAAAGCCGTCTAAGAGCCTGTTTAGGATCTCAGCGTGCGGGGATTGGCGAGGGGATTTTTTGTCCAGCAAGGCAAAAAGCCGCCGCAATCCTGGCGGATTGCAAGGG
>JAAWIL010000044.1 GCA_022796315.1 Oscillibacter sp.
AAAACCCTTGCAATCCGCCAGGATTGCGGCGGCTTTTTGCCTTGCTGGACAAAAAATCCCCTCGCCAATCCCCGCACGCTGAGATCCTAAACAGGCTCTCAGGGGGCAATGTCAATTTGAAACTCCGTCTCCTCCGTCTCCTTCCCGCCCTCGATCACCAGCCGGTAGACCCGGCGGCTGTCATAGGCCCGGGGCTGGAGGCTGAACTGCACCCGGAAGACCCGCTGCGAGGCGCTCCCGTCGGCGCGGTCCGCCAGAAGGGTGTGCCGGTCGCTGACGGGCACGCCCTCCTCGTCGCTCAGGTACACCGTGTAGAGACAGGGACGCACCTTCTCGCCCACGGGCTGGCGCTGGAAGAAATCCAGGGAGAAGAGACGGTTGGAGACCTTCCGGCTCTCGCTGAGCAGCGTCAGCTGGGCCGTGGAGGACTCCACGTACTGGGGACTGCCCGCCCGGAGGTTCCGGTAGACAATCACCGGCACCGCCAACTCCTGGAGGCTCACGCCGCCGTGGACGTACCGCTCCCCGCTGGAGGTCCGGAGCCGGGTGGCGTCCCGGGGAGTATAGCCCTTTACCGGCGTGCCCTCCAGGCACCCCTCCAGGCGCACCGGCAGGAGGAAGTCCGCCTGGGTCTCCGGGGCCGTGAGGGCGTAGCGCCGCCCGGCCTCGTAGAGGGGACCTTTGATGACGCCCCGGCTCAGCTTCTCCCCCTCCGTCAGGGGGCTGTAGGTGTAGAGAAACCCATGGTCCGCGGTGAGGAGAATGTCGGTGCCCTGCATGTCGTTCACCACAATGCGCAGGAGGTTGGACAGCTCCCGGATTGCGTCCTGGCAGGCGGTGAAGACCTTTTGTTCCGTGGCCGGCTTGTGGCCCGTGGCGTCGATGACGTCGTGGTAGAGGTAGACCACCTCCCGGCCGCTGACCAGCTCCCGGCGGGCCGCCCGCTTCATGGCCAGGACCTCCCGGTAGGACGCCGCCACGCTCCGTCCGTTGGCGGCCCGGAGGACCCGCTCCCGCTCCGCCGCGGAACGGGTGGGCAGGCCGTCCGCCAGGACCTCCATGTTCTCATTGACGGAGAGGCTCCGCCCCGGCAGCAGCGCCGCCATGCCGAACTTGGTGACGGCGGGGAACTGGGCCTGCATGGCCTCCAGCCGGGCGGTGCCCCGGGTGGAGCCCACCAGAAGGGAGCAGAGCTCCGCCGCCGTCTCGTACCGCAGGGCGTCGGAGATGATGACGAAGGCCCGGACGCCCTTGTTCGTCAGGGGCCGCACGTAGCGGGCGTAGAAGTCCCGCTGCCGGTGGATGCCGGGGACCCAGCCCCGGGCGGTCAGATCCTCCCCGGCGGCGTTGACCCAGCAGGCCGTCAGCTCCTGGAGATACCAGCCGCGATACAGCCCCTCCGCGTAGTCCGCCGCGTGCTTCAGCCCGTCCTCCAGGCAGGGCCCGCAGTCCTGAAGGGCGGCGCCGAAGGCCAGGTGAAACCGGCGGTAGCGGCTGTCCATAACATAGAGCTCCTCCGTGTAGCGCCGCCAGACCTCCGCTGCCTCCGCCATGTGGAACCCGGCGGCGTGCTTCTGATAGAACTGCCGCATCCGGGCGACCTGCTCCAGGACGTCATAGCAGCAGGCGAAGTGCTCCTGCCAGCCGGAGGTCCGCCGGTTCTCCACGGTCTGCAGAATGAGGTCCGTCTTCACCACCTGCTCCGCGATTTCCGAGAAGAAGCGGCACAGGAGCACCTCGTGGATGGCGGGGAAGAGGTCGGCGGTCAGCAGGGCCTCCGTCTCCTGCCGCTCCAGCCGGGCGGGAAGACCCAGGTCCCCCTCCACCCGGCGGCACAGCTCCCACAGGGCCTGCCGGTCCCCCCGGTCCCGCCACTGGTGGACAAGACTGTAACAGTACGCCGTGGAGGACTCGGAGACCAGGTCCTCCAGCCCCTGGAGAAGGCGGCGGTCCGCCGTCTGGGCCAGGGCGGTCAGCAGCAGGTGGGCGGCGAAGCGGCCCAGGGTTCCGCCCTCCTCGTGGAGGTATCCGGTGTGCCGGCGGGCCAGGGACCAGAAGTCCTCCTCGCCGTCAAACTTCCGGATGCTGCTCCAGAGGGCGTTCCGGTCCTCCTCCAGCCCCGCCGAGAGCACCGCCGTGAATACCTCCTGGGCGGAGCCCCCGCCGAGACCGGCCAGGACCGCCAGGATGTCCGTCTGGAGCTGGATGGGGGTCTGGTACGCCTCCCGGCCCAGCTTGCGGAGCTTTTGCAGCCGCTCCTTGCTGGCCAGGAACCGGCCGTAGTGCTTCACGGCCTTGCGCAGGGGCGGCGTCTCCTGGACGCGGAGCTCCCGCATCTGCTCGGAGACCAGGTCCGCCCGGTACTCCTCGCCCCAGAGCTCCAGATCCCGCAGCCAGTTCTCCTCCGGCTTCCGGGCGGGCAGGGGGTCGTAGAGGAGGTAGTTTCCGGCGGGGTCGTCGTGGAGGAGCCGCTGTTTTACGGCGAAGTAGTTGGTCCCCGTGAGCCGGAGGACCGTGACGCCGGGGAGGTCCAGGGCCTCCGGCAGGGCGTCGAACTCCCCGGCCTCGTCCCGCCAGAAGAGAACCCGACGGCGGCAGAACTCCGGCAGGGGGGCGTCAAAGCGCTGGCGCAGGGCCGTTTGAATGGATTCCAAGGACATGAGCCCGTCCCTCCCTCATTTCAGCTTCGCCAGCACGTCCGCGAAGAGGGCGTAGTTGGCGGGGATGCCGTCGTCCAGGCGGATCTCCAGGTTCTGGTCCGCCAGGTGGTGGATCTTCTCCTCATAGCTCCGCAGCTCCAGAGCCTGGTCCTGGAGCTTTTTCTGCCGCTTCATCAGCCGCGCCCGCTCCGGCCCGGAGGCGCTCTGGAGGTCTGCGGCGATGTGGGCCAGCTGGGTGCGGTAGCGCTCCTGCTGCTCGTGGACGTAGCCGGTCCGCAGGCGGGCCAGCAGGTCGCTGCGGTAGCGGTGGACGTAGATGAGGGCCTTGAAGCCGTTCTTCCGGCCGCTGTCAAAGAGCCAGTAGATGGGCCGGTTCCGGTAGGTCTTCAGATGGCCGGCGTAGAAGTCGGTGAGAAAATACCGGCGGAGGACCTCCCGGGGGGCGCCCTTCCCCCCCAGGGCGCCGGCCAGGAAGGCGAGATTTTCCTCCAGGGTGTCCCCGCCGTAGACGGTCTCCGTCCACCGGACCAGCCGCCCGGTGATGTCGCCGTCAAAATAGTCGTCGTCACAGATGGGGAGGATGTTGTCCGGCTCCGGGAGGAAGGTCCGATACCGCTCCGGGCGCCAGGGCCCGCCGGCGTAGGCCAGGCCCTCCCAGTCCAGGGAGTAGCGCCCCAGCATGCAGCCCACGGCATAGGACAGCAGCGAGACGGCCTCGTCCCGCAACGTCCGGACGTAGGGGCTGCCCTGCATGGCCGGGGGCACGTCCTCCCGGGCGGAAAAGATCCGGTGTACCGTCACATTCCGCTCCTCCACCTGGGGGGACAGGTGGTCCTGCAGGCCGTAGCTGCCCAGAAAGAGCCGGTTCAGGGCCTCCTCCTTGGCCTGGAGCTGCCGGAACCGGTCCTCACACTCCGCCTGCCAGGCGGTGAATTTTTCGGAGATCAGTTTCCCCATGGGGTCCTCCTCTGCTTCTTTTTCCGGATCTGTTCGATAACCGTGATGTAATCAAGATAGATGGTGTCCTTGGATGCCTGCTGGTGGGTCTGCCTCCGGCGCTCCTCGATCAGCTGCCGCATGAAGCCGTCGTACTGGCTGAGCAGCAGATTCCCGGCCAGGGAGACCACCACATCCAGGTCGTAGACGCCCTCCAGCACGCCGACGCAGAAGCGCTCCAGCTCCCGGAGGTAGGCGGTCAGCTCCTCCTCCCCGCCGGGGAGGCCGGCCTTGCGGGCCATGTTGGGGTACTTCATCCGGATTCTGGAGAATTCCCGGATCGTCTCCAGCCGCCCCGCCCGGAGAACGGAGTCCCGGTAGGTGATGGCGGCGATGCCCGCGGCCGTGATGGTCCCCCAGGCCCCCAGGGCCTCCCAGGAGAGGGAGGAGCGTTGTACCAGGTCCGCCAGCAGGCAGACCGTGGAGCCGCCCCAGACCAGGACGAACCCGGCCAGGAGCAGGCGGACAAACCGGTTCCAGACCGATGCTTTCCAATGCTGCATGACCGCTTCTCCCTTTACGCCAGCGGGTGCCGCCGGAAGGCCCAGGAGGTCTCATAGGCGTCCCAGTCCTCCCGGGAGAGGGCGATGCACTCCGCCGCCAGCCGCTCCGCCTCCGCCTTTTGGGCGGGGTCCAGAATGGCGGGCAGCTGGGCGATGACCCCGCAGCCGGTGTTGATGGTGGGGTTGATGATTTTGATGAGCTCGTCCATGAGGGCGCAGTTCAGCAGGGCCGCGAAGTAGAGGTAGTGGTCCTCGTTGTGGACGAAGAAGCTGTTGGCCCCGGAGTCAAAGATCATCCCGGCGGGGTAGCTCCGAACGCCGAAGTGGTGGGCCCCCACGCCGGACCAGGTCAGCCCCCGGCGGAAGTAGAAGGGCTCGTTGCTGATCTTCCAGCCCAGGTTCTCCCCCAGCTGGGGGTACATCCGCCGGGTGTGCTCCTTGATCTCCGCGCCGTCCCGGGCCCAGTTGACCACGTAGTCCAGGTTGCCGTACCACTTGCGGAAGGGCCCGCCCTTGCAGTAGGGGAACCACTTCTTCCCGCTCTGGAGGGCGGCGGCGGCGGTGGGGCAGTCCCGGCCGAAGGTCTCCCAGTCCACCTCGTGCCAGAGGCGGAGAAAGCGCTGGTTGTCCCCGGTCCGCATCCCGATGCAGGAGTCGCCGAAATCCGCCATGCGCCGCTCCGCAAACACCCGCAGGTACGCCTCCGGGACCCAGTAGGCCACCGGAGCGCCGGGGATGCGGCGAAAGGACGTCTGGCAGACCTGGTAGCGGCACTCCCCGGAGAGGAACAGCGCCTCCTTGCCCTGGGAGGTGACCGGCTCCAGCAGGCGGCAGTAGGTGCCCCGGTAGTCCGGGACAGAGCTGGCGCGCAGCACAAAGGCGGCGGTCTGCACCACCTCGCCGCCGATCTCCTCAAAGGCCCTGGGGCCCAGGTGGATCAGGTTCACGGTGTCCACCCCCTGGAGCTTGGCCCGGAGCTTTTCAAAGCTGCTGAGGAACATCCAGGCGTGCTGGGTAATCATGGCCTGAAAGCCGTGCTCCCGGGTGAAGCGGCCGCAGCGCTCGATGAAGCAGGCGAAGAGGTCGCCGCGGCTGTCGGGAAAGCGCCGGCGCAGAAAGCGCTGAAGGTCCTCCCCGGCGTTGCTGATGGCCATATAGGGGGGGTTGGTACACACCACGTGGTAGCGCTGGGTCAGTAGAACGGCCTGTTCGATCAGGGCGGGGACCGTCTCCTCCAGGGCGCTGTCCCACAGGGTCAGGTTGCCGTTCTCCGCCGCCTGGGAGGCCGCGCGGGTCCAGGCCTCCCGCAGGCCTTGGTAGTCCCCGGCCTCCGGCTCCAGGAGGGAGCCGTACTCCTCCGCGTCTTGGAAGGTCTCCAGGAGGCAGCGCAGCGTCTCCTGGTGCTCCTGGGGCAGCGGGAGCTCCCCCATGTCCGGCGGGCAGGCCCCGCCGGTTCGCCCGCTGCCGGTGATGGCGCGGATATGGGGCCGGATGCCCCGGGTGAGAATCCGCCGGTCGTACTGCCGGGCCTTCATCATCACGGCGAAGCCCGCCAGCTGGGCGGCCCGGGGATCGACGTCCAGGCCGTAGAGGTTGTGTTCCAGGATGCTCCGGACGGCGTCCCGGTCGCTGACGCCGGTGGAGCGGTAGATCTGCATCAGCACGTCGAAGGCGTACACCAGCATGTGCCCGCTGCCCACGCAGGGGTCCAGGAGCTTGAGGTCCTGGGGCCGCAGGGCCCGGGACTCCGCCCGGAGGGGCTCCAGCAGGGCCCGGACCTGGGGGGGCTGCTCCGCCTCCTCCAGGCAGTACCGCCAGGAGGCCCGGAGGTCCCCGTCGGGGTGGCCCTCCAGCCAGAGCCGGCCCAGGGAGTTCTCCACCAGGTAGCGCACGATCCAGTCCGGCGTAAAGAGCTGGGTGGCGGCGGGGAGGCGCTCCCGGGTGATCTTCACGCCCCGCTTGAGCAGGGCGAAGGTCTCGTCCTTGCGCCCGGCGTTGTAGTATTGGTACAGCCAGCCGATGATCTGCACCTGGTCCCGCCAGTCCTCCTCCGGGATGTCCGAGACCAGGCGGCCCAGGATACCGTCGGGCCGCAGGATGTTGTTGGGCAGCAGCAGCTCCGTGAAGCTGCCCATGGTCTCAAATATCTGGGGCAGGGCCTCGTTGAGGGCGTTGCACTGGGTCAGCAGCAGGTAGCGGTAGAGGTCCTCCGTCCGGTTCTCCTGGATGTAGTCCGCCGCCTTCTCACGGTCCAGACCCGGCAGGTCCAGGTGCAGGGCGCTGCGGAGGATCTCCGGCTTGAAGGCCCCGGCGCTGTCGGAAAAGACCCGGATGTGGGTGGGCAGGCAGCCGTTGACCTCCATGAACCGCAGGGCGATGAAGCGGTTGAACCAGGTATAGGCCACCTCCTCCATGGTCTGGGCGTAGCCCTTTTGCTCCACCTCCTGGAGCAGCCCCTGGCGCTGGAGGAACTCGTCCCGGGTCAGGGCGCGCCCGCCCAGGATCTCCGCCCCGGCGCCGGCGCACTCTCCGGCGGTGACGCCGTACTGGTAGGCCCGCTGGGCCACCTGGGCGATCAGCTCCGTCCGGGCCCACACCGCGAATTTTTGAATGGCTGTTTTGTTCATGGCCTTTGCTCCTTGCCGCCGGGGAGGGGAGGAACCGTCCTCCCAAACCCTGGGGCGGCTTTAGTTGATCTGCACGCCGTCGCAGTCCTGCAGCGTCCGGTACAGCTTCTCCCGGATGGCCTCCACGTAGCGGTCCACGTCCTCCCTGGACTGGAGCCGCTTCACGGAGCACAGGTCGTAGCGCCGGACGGAGGTGATCCGGGGGGGCCGGGAGGCTCCGCCGGGTTGTTCGGCCTCGGGGGCCGCGCTGCCGGCGGCCAGGATCTCCATGCGGCGGCAGACGGTGTCCTTGTAGTGAAGGAGCTGGGTAATCATGGCGTCCAGCTCCGTGAGGGAGGAGGCCTTGGCGGCGTCCTCCCGCTTCCGGGCAAAATAGTCGTCGGCCTGGGCCAGCAGGGTCCCGGCGTTGCGGGCCTCGGCGGCCAGCTGGTGTACGTCCGCCATGCACTGGCGGAGATTTTCCTCCACCTCCTCCCGCTTCAGGGCCAGGTGGGCGGCGTAGGCGGCCCGGATCTCTCCGGTGAGCTCCGGCAGCTCTCCGATGCGCCCATAGGGCCGGGGCATGCGGAGGATGGCGGAGAGGGTCCGGAACAGCTCCCGGGTCTCCGGGTCCGCGGAGAAGTAGTCCAGTTCCCGCTCCGTGCGCCCCAGCAGCTCCATGGCCTCGTCAAAGACCGGGCGCTGGGACTGGAAGAACAGCTCCACGGACTCCAGGTCCTCGGCGGCGTCCAGCAGGGCGTCCTGGCGCTGGACCATGCGGCTGAGCAGGGCCACCGGGTCCCGCCGCTGGCTCAGAAGGTCCTCCACCAGGTCCAGGGCCCCGGCCACCAGGTTTCGCTCCGGGTAGGGACAGCGGGCGTAGTCCTCCTCCAGGAGGCGGCGGTAGCGGGCCTGGCGGGTCTCGAAGGTCTCCAGCACGAGGCGGACCAGGCCGTCCTCGTCGGAGGGGATGTCCATGGCCGCCAGGTAGTCCCGCAAAAAGGCGGCGCTCTGGCGCAGAAGCTCCTCGGAGGGGGCGATCCGGCGGACCACCACCGCCCGGTCCACCTCGGAGCGCTTGCGGAGATAGTCCTTGAGACGCCGGTCCCCCTGTTCCACCAGGGCGCCGCCGTACTTCACGGAGAGCTTCCGCTGGGCGATGAGCCGGGCCGTCAGGGCGGCGATGTCGATCTCCCGCCAGCCGTAGGGGATGGCCCCGTAGCGGCGCTGGATGTCGCCCATGGAGGTGCTGCGCATCCGCTCGCTCTGGAGCTCCAGCCACTGGCTGATTTCGTCCAGGGCCTCCTGGTTGTCCCGGTCCCAGGCGGCGGCGTCCTCCTCCGGGGCGCTGAGGAGAGTGAGGAGGTCGGCGTCGCTCTCGGAGAACCGGCGGACCATGCCCAGCTTGAAGTAGACGCTCTCCACCAGCTGGCGGAGCACGGCGTCCAGCTTGTCCTGGGCGCTGCCCGCCCGGATCTCCAGGACCTCGCCGTGGACGATGACCCTGGCGGAGACAATGGCCCGCTCCAGGTAGCCCCGGGCCCGCTCCTCCAGGGCGCGGGCCTGCTGCTGGCGGGTCCGGATGATGGCCTGGATGCTCTCCGGGAGCTGGGAGACGTTTTTCTGCTTCACGTACTGGCGGATCTTCACCGCCTGCTCCAGCTCCTCGAAGTAGGGCGTCTCCTGAGAGAGGATCACCATGGCCTCGTGGTTCACCTGGGAGTCCTGGATCAGGCGCTGCTCCGGGGCGCCGCAGTAGTCGCTGGCCACGGTGATGATCCGCAGGCGCATCCCGCCGCAGGCGGCGCCGCTGAGGGTCTCGTCGATGTACTGGTCATAGGGCAGGGGATAGATGCCGTACTGGTACTTTTTGGCGGGGTAGATCTCGCCGAAGACGATCTGGGCGATGGCGGTGGTGAACTTGGAGTTGTCCACGGCGGTGTTGCGGATGTCGATGGCGATCTCCTGCTCCTCGTCGGTGAGGAAGGCGTAGGTGTCGCCGCTGCGGGAGATGTAGTTCTGGCGCTCCAGCCGCTCTAAGGAGGCGGCCACGGAGGCCCGCAGGGCGATCTGCTCCGTGTGGATGCTGTCGATCATCAGCACGGCGATGTTGCCGATGCTGGCCCGGAGCTCCCCGTCCATGTAGCGCAGGAGGTACAAAAGCTTCAGCACGGGGACGTCCTGGGGCTCCAGGCCGTCGCGGTGGTCCGCGGCGCTCTGGCAGCGGTCGATCACCCGGCGGATGGCGCTCTCCAGGGCGGTGTGCACCGTGTCATAGAAGAGATGGAAGGGGACCAGGGCGTACTCGTCCCGGTGCTGCATCTGCTGGGCGGCCTCCTGGAAGCCGGAGAGCATGGAGCGCTCCGCGCCGGAGAAGCTCTTGCCGGCGTTGCCGTGCTTGCGGATCTCCGCCAGGACCTTTTGGATCATCAGAAACTGGTAGGGCACGAAGGGGAAGGTGGCGGCGAAGTCCTCCCCGGTGGTAAAGCCCTTGACATCCGAGGCGGAGCCGCTGAAGGTGAAGAGGTTCTTCAGCACGGCGTGCTCCCGGGCGTAGACCGCCTGGAGCAGGGCCGTGGCCTCCTCGGTCTTGGCCAGCACCCGCTTGCGGATCACCTCGTCCACCGAGGAGGAGGTGAGGCTGAGGCGGGTGTCGAAGCGGCTTTGGATTTTTGAGAAGTCGTTGCTGCTCCGGCCCGTCACGGAGTCCAGGACCTCCTGGCTGGTCACCAGGAGCCAGACCTTGCCCCGGCAGCGGCTGCCGATCTCCTCCGTGAGGGACTGGAGGTTGATCATCAGGTCCCCGTCGTCGCCGATGTACTGGCCCACCTCGTCCACCAGGAACAGCAGCCGGAAGTTCTCGTCCTTGGTGTCCAGGTACTCCACGATGTCCGACACCAGCTGAGCGATGCTCAGCTCGTTGGTCTCCTCGCCGTTGAACCAGTTCCGGGCTGCCTGCTCGCTCATGCCCAGGACGGACTGGAGGACGGAGACCACGTCGTCCTCAAAAAAAGCGAAGGCGTCCCGGCTCTCGATCCAGGGGGCGCCGTTGACCGCCCGGAAGGCCTCTTGGAAGGCCTCCGTCTTGCCCTGGCGGGCGATGAAGCGCTCCAGCCGGGCGATTTTCAGGTCGTCGCCGTAGTAGCCGCAGTGGCGGTAGAACATCTTGGCAAAGGTGCGCAGCACGGCGGTCTTGTCCTTGGTGACAGGGCCCTCGATGTCGATGTTGAAGAGGATGGTCTCCGTGGGCACGGAGCAGCACCGCTCCGCCAGGGCGCGGACCTCCGGGTCCTCCAGCTTCTCCAGAAGATAGCTCAGGGCCCGGCGGCCCCGGATCTCCCGGCCGGAGAGGAGGTAGGACAGCATCTTGAGGAAGTGGGACTTACCGCTTCCGAAAAAGCCGGAGATCCAAACGCCCATCTTGTCGGTGGGGACGTCCAGAGCCCCGGCGTAGTGAGTGAAGAAGGTGCAGAAGTGGCTGCGCAGCTCCTTGGTGAGGATGTACTCGCTCAGCTCCTGGTGGAGGCTGTCCTCGTCGCGCTGGTTGACCTTGATGACGCCGTTGATATCCCGGTTGATGTCCTTTTGGAACATAGTTTGCAGCTTCATGTGTCACCTCCGTTACAGCAGGCTGAAGGCCCGGTAGTAGTGCCCGTCCAGGAATTCGCCGAAAAGGTAGAGGGTGTGGCCGTTGAAGGTCCCCGGGTAGAAGATCACAATGGGGATGTCCGCGAAGAGATGCTGCATACTGTCCAGCATCTGGTGGGAGCGCACAAAGGGGTGGACCTTGCCGACGCCGGTGAGAAAGAGGACGTCCCGGCCCCGGACATGGGGGGCGTAGTCCATCCGGGCCAGCAGGGCCTCCGGGGTGGCGATCCTCTGGAGCTGCTCCAGGAGGTACGCCGCGCCCTTTTTCTCCTCCAGGGCCGGGGCGGCCTGGAGGACCCGCTTGTCCTCCAGCAGGGACAGGAAGATCTCGTAGAGGTCCCGCTCCACGATGCGGTAGGGGGCGTTGGCCTCTCCTTGCAGGCGGCGGACGGCGTCCTGCACGATGAACTCGTCCCGGGGATCGTAGCAGAAGATGTGGATACCCACCTCGTTGCTGAGGCCCTTGTTGGAGAGAAAGGCGGGGTCCGAGAGCCGCCCCTTAATCCTGTCCAGGGCCTGGGTAATCGCTGCCATGGCCGTCCCCCCCTATCGTAAGTCGTTGAAGGCCGCCAGCGCCGCGAAGTCGCCGTTGGCCAGGATGCCCTGCTCCAGCTCCTCGCACAGCAGCACCGGGTTCAGGACCGTGGAGCGGTTGGTGTCCAGGTGCTCCGTCTCCACCAGGGAACGGACCAGGACGCTGCGGATCTTGCGGACCGTCCCCTCGCTCCAGGCGGCGACGGCGTCGTTTTGGGCCTGGAGCCGGGAGAAGAAGGCGTGGAAGTCCTTTTTGGAGAGGGAGAAGTCCTGACTGCGGTACTTCTCGCCGATCACCTGGGTCATGAAGTCCCACACCAGGCGGTTGTAGCGCATCATGGCGTAGAGGTTGATCTGCTTGGCCACGCCGGCGGGGGCGGAGGCCAGCTCCCGGACCAGCCGGGGACTGGACAGGGCCTGAAGCCGCTTGTAGCAGGCCCGGGCCAGGCGGGCGGTCTCCCGCTCCGTGGGGTACTGGAAGAGGTTTTCCTCCTTGATCCGGGCGGCGGCGTCCCCGGAGGAAAGGCCCTCCAGGTACAGCCGGGCGGCAATCCGGATCTCCGGAAAGAGGAACTGTTCCGAGGTCAGCCTGCCGCTGTAGGTGGGATTTGCTTCCATTCTGCGGGTCTCCTGTCTTGTGGTTGGCGGCGGCGTTTCTTCTGGCGCCGGACCGCGCTTGCGTGAGTGCAGTGATTTCTTTATTATACATCAAAATACGCCGGGATACAATCGGCTGATGGGGGGATTCTGCAAAAAAATGCGGGGAGTCCTCTCCGTCACGGCTGCGCCGCGCCACCTCTCCCAAGGGGAGAGGTTTGGAGGCTGTCTCTGGGCTGTTGGCGTTCGCATTACAGGAAGGCAAAGGAGTTGTACCGCCCCATGAGCTCCCCCTCTGGGAAAGCTGGCTGGCCGCGGGCCAGACTGAGAACCTGTATTCATAATCGTGGGATGCCGGATGGACGAGGAGTTTTCTCATCAGACAAGGAAAAGCGACGCAGTACGGCGGGAAAAGACCGCCCGGACGGCGTTCATCGGTTGTGAATACAGGTTCTGAGAGTATCATACCCCAAATCGGCGGCTCCGGCAATGAAATTTCTTTTTCGGCGTGTCCGAACCCGCGTTTGATCGGGAAAGGCCGCAGGGGGCCTGGCCCGGCCAGGGGATTGGTCCCTGCCGGCCCTGCCGTCCTGAGAGCCTGTTTAAAATCTCCCCGCGCATGTCTTGGCGGCGTATTATCCGCCCTGACTGCGTTAAAAATCCTTGCCATCCGTCAGGATGCCTGCGG
>JAAWIL010000045.1 GCA_022796315.1 Oscillibacter sp.
CGGAATATCAGTTAGAAAGGCTGTTGCCTTTCCGTCACTTTTACCTCTTTGCAGGAAAATCCTACGCAAAGTTTATATGCGACAACGTGTCGCTGCACTACCAAAAGGAGCCGGGCGTACAGGACCTCTGGTCCCCCACGCCCGGCTCCTGATTTACCTCTCTGTCCGCTTCACTACGGGAATCCACACCTCATACCGGGCATCCCGGGGGTCCGGATTCAGGTAGACCTCCAGATCCGGCGCGTTGGCGTACTCGTAGCCGGAGGTGGGCAGCCACTCTGTGACGACCCGCCGCTGGAGGTCCTGAAAGGCCTCCAGCCCCGCGCCCGGAAAAACCGCCCACACCGCCGCCGGAACCGTGTACTCCTCAAACTCCCCTGCGGGACGGGTGCTGGACACCGCGATCAGATACCGCCACCGCTCCGCCTCTCCGCAGACGCTGATCCCCAGCAGTCCCATGGGCGGCGCGTCCATCAGCCCGGCCAGACGCGGAATGGTCCCGTCCTCCGCCGCCCGCTGCCACAGCTGCGGCACCGCGGCGAAATTCTCCTCCAGTTCCTGGGTCAGGGGGGCGGAAATCCCCACCACCCGGAAGGCCGGGCAGGTCTCAATCCGGTAATCCAGGGCCTCGCCGCCCCGCACCGAGAGGGTGAACACCAGGGGCGGGAAGGCCTTCACCGCCGCGCTGCCGCTCCGGACCTCGGAGGGCGCCGCGCCATGGACCGACTGGAAGGCCCGGTTGAACGCCGTGGGAGAACTGTAGCCGTACTTCTCCGCAAGGTCGATGATCCTCTCTCCGCCGCTCCGGAGCTCCACCGCCGCCAGAGACATTCTCCGCCGCCGGATGTACTCCGACAGCGTCGTCCCCGCGAGATAGGTAAACATCCGCTGAAAATGATACCGGGAACAGCAGGCGATCCTGGCCATCTCCTCATAGCTGATCTCCGACGCCAGGTGTGCCTCCAGGTACTCCATGCTCTCATTTAGACGATCCACCCATTCCATGGCTCCGTCCTCCTCTTTGTGAGATTTTCCCCATAGTACCACACCACCGCCGGGCCTTCCTCGCAAATCCTGCCGGAAAAAGAGAGGCTCCTCACCTCTCCAGATACGCCAGAAGCTCCTCAAAACCGCCGTGGGGATAGGGCGTGAGATCCTTCCCCTCCCGGTTGATGAGGCAGTCCGTCAGCAAAAAGACCTCCAGGCCGGCGGAAGCCGCCGCCAGATCCTCTGTGGCATCGTTGCCCACCATGAGGCACTCCTCCGGAGAGAGCCGGAGCCGCTCCAAGATGTCCCGGTAGTAATCCGGATTGGGCTTGCAGTGCCGGGTGTCCTCATAGGTCGTGATCAGCGCAAAGTCCTCCGGCTGCAGCCCCGCCCAGCGGACCCGGCTCTCGGTGGCCACCGCCGGAAAAATGGGGTTGGTGGCCAGCACCGTCCGGAAGCCCAGGGCCTTGGCCCGCTTCACCGCCTCCGCGGCCTGGGGATGGAAGCCGCAAAAGGCCTTGGCCTCCTGAAACTCCTGCCGGTAAAAGGCCTCAAACAGCGGCAGGTCCGCCAGGGACCGCTCGCCAAACAGCCCGGCGAAGGTCTCCCAGAAGGCCGCCTCGTTGGTCCGGCTCCCGTCGTTTTTCACCATGGCGGCGGTGCCGGCCCACACAGCCTCCACCAGCTTCTTGGGGTCGTAGCCGTGGGGCGCCATCGTCTCCGCCAGCAGGCGGAAGTAGCCCTTGGTAAAGGCGTCCTGGTCCATGGGAAGCAGCGTCCCATCCAGGTCAAAGAGTACTGTAGTCCTTTTCATCTGTTTTCTCCTAAATAAAAGCAGTCATCCTGCGGAGACTCAAAGGGTCTCCAGCAGCGCCGGAAGCTCCTCCAGCGTCTCCACCGTCCAGTCCGGGCAGATGTCGGACCGGGACGCTTCCCGGAGGGGGTTGAACCAGCAGGTCCGCAGGCCCGCGTCCCGGGCACCCCGGATATCGGAGGTCAGGCTGTCCCCCACCATCAGCGCGGCGGCGGGGTCAAACCTGGGAATGGAGGCGAAGCAGGCCCGGAAAAAGGCGGGGCTGGGCTTGTTGGCCCCCACCTCCTGGGAGATGAACACCCCCTTGAAATAGGGGCCGATCCCGGCGCTTTTCAGCCGGCTGCGCTGGATATGGGCGGTGCCGTTGGTGGCTAAGTACAGATCATACCGGGGAGACAGCTTCTCCAGCAGCTCCGGCGCGCCGGGGACAAAGAAGTGTCCCTGCCCCAGGTAGTCCTCATAGATGCCGCAGACCGCCTCCGGGTCACAGCCGGAGCCCAGCTCCTCCAGCAGCTGCTGGAAGCGGCCCAGCAGCACCTGGGGGCGGGTAATCTTCCCCTCCTCCAGCAGCCGCCAGTGGGCCGCGTTGATCTCATGATACCGCGCAAGAACAGCCGGAGCCGGGTCGATGTCAAACTGCCGGAGGGTCTTGGACAGCGCCTCTGCCTCCGCTCTCCGGAAATCCAAAATCGTGTCGTCCAGGTCAAAAAAAATCGTATTCAGCATCTTGTCCTCCTACTGTTCCACGCCGGGGCGGCACTCCCATACCAGGTGCAGCTCCGCCTCGCCGGTGTTCTCATCCACGCCCTCGCTCTGAAGACCAAACCCCTCCCGCCGGTAAAAGGCGGCCGCTCCGAGATTCTTTTGGTAGACGTCCAGCGTCAGGCGGTCCCGGCGGCCTTTGGCCGCGTCCAGAAGGGCCTTGCCGATTCCACGGGACTGCGCCCCGTACCGGACGAAGAGTCCCTCCAGATGGTCCCCGTTCAGCCCGCAAAAGCCCTGCGGAACGCCGTCCTCCTCCCAGACCAGCACCTCTGCCTGGGGCAGGAGCTCACCGACCATCTCCCGCCGGTCCGCCCAGTATCGGGCAGGAATGAAGTCGTGGGCCCTGGTGTTGGCGTCCAGCCAGAGCTCCATCACCTGTTCTAAATCCGTTTTTCGCAGCGCTCTGACCATAGACAGCCCTCCGCCCGATGATGATAATAAGGTTATTATAGCAACTGCGCCGGCGGCGGTCAAGAACCTGCCTCTATGCAGCGGAAGGATTTTCTGTTATACTGCTTTTGAAAAGAGACACACCCTCTTAGAACCTGTATTCACAACCGATGAACGCCGTCTGGGCGGTCTTATTCCCGCCATACTGCGTCGCTGTTCCTTGCAATCCGTCAGGATTGCCGCGGAAAATCTCCTTGTCTGACGAGAAAAATCCTCGTCCATCCGGCATCCCCCGATTATGAATACAGGCTCTTACAAGAAAGGCGGCGAACAGAATGAATCTCTGCGACCAGCGGACCATCCGGGACCTCCTTTCCCGCCACGGCTTCCGCTTCTCCAAATCCATGGGACAAAACTTCCTCATCGACCCGCAGATTCCCGCAGACATCGCGGCGGCCTCCGGGGCGGACGGCTCCTGCGGAGTGCTGGAGATCGGTCCCGGCATCGGCCCTCTGACGGCGGAGCTGGCGGCCCGGGCGGGCAAGGTGGTGTCCGTAGAACTGGACAAGGCCCTGCTGCCGGTGCTGGAGGAAACCATGGCGCCCTTCCCCCATGTGGAGATCCTCCCCGGCGATGTCTTGAAGCTGGACCTGGCCGCCCTGGCGGCGGAGAAGTTCCAGGGCCTGACGCCCATCGTCTGCGCCAACCTCCCCTACAACATCACAACGCCCATCCTGGAAAAGCTCATCGAGACCCCCGCCTTCTCCTCCTTCACCGTGCTGATCCAGCGGGAGGTGGCCCAGCGGCTGGCCGCGCCTCCAGGCTCCGGCGACGGCGGCTCCTTCTCCCTGTTTTTGCAGTATCACATGGAAGCGGAGCTGCTGTTTACCGTGCCGCCGGAGAAGTTCCTGCCCGCCCCCAAGGTGACCTCCGCTGTGCTGCGGTGCGTCCGCCGCCCCCATCCGGCGGTGGCCCCGGCGGACGAGGTCCTCTTCTTCCGGGTGATCCGCGGGGCCTTTTTGCTGCGGCGGAAAACCCTGGCCAACAGCCTTTCCGCCGCGCTGCCGGGCCTCAGCAAAACGGCGGCCCAGGCCGCCATCCTCCGGTGCGGCCTCCCCGCCGACGTGCGCGGGGAGCGCCTGACTCTGGAGGATTTCAAGAAATTGGCAGACTCGTTGGAAATTCCGAAAAAGTAAACGTTTTTCCTCTTGATTTTTCCATCAATTTAGGGTAATATATCCATCGGATATAAGAGGCAAAATCTTTACGACACTTTAACAGGAGGTATTGCAATATGTCCACGAAAGCCTACTACCCCAGAACTGAGATCGGCCCCGGCAAGGTGGGGTTCGCCAAGACCCGCTCCATCATCGAGGCCCCCTTCTACGGCAACAATGTGGTGAAGATCAACTCTCTTCGCGAGGCCTATGACCTCGCCAAGAACTCTCCCGGCACGGTTGTCACCGATATGCCCGTATACCGCGGCGAGGAGTTCGGCCTGGAGCCGGACGCCAAGGTGCTGCTGTTCAACGACGGCTCCATCACCGGCCGCTATGCCCCCGCCCGCCGGATCACCGGCAAGCCTGGCGTGGATACCGCCGCTCTGGACAAGATCGTCATGGACGCCGTCTATGACACCCGCTGGAAGACCATGTACCACGCGGAGGTCTTCATCGGCCTGGACCCCGAGTTCATGGTGAAGGCCCACCTCCTGATCCCCGAGGGAGAGGAGAACCTCCTCTATAACTGGATGCTGAACTTCCAGTATCAGTCCGATGAGTACGTGAAGATGTACAAGAAGTCCAAGCCCGTGGGCGGCGGCTCCGAGCCCGATATCTATATTTTCTCCGATCCCCAGTGGACCGGCGCTCCCGGTCAGGAGGATATCTGCGATCCCAAATGCCTGTGCTACTTCAACACCGACACCAACTGCGCCGCCATCCTGGGCATGCGCTACTTCGGCGAGCACAAGAAGGGCACCCTGACCCTGGCCTGGGCCATCGCCAACCGCAACGGCTACGCCTCCTGCCACGGCGGCCAGAAGGAGTACACTCTGGATGACGGCAGCAAGTACGTGGCGGCGGTGTTCGGCCTGTCCGGTTCCGGCAAGTCCACCCTGACCCACGCCAAGCACGGCGGCAAGTACCCCGCCATCAAGGTGCTCCACGACGACGCTTTCATCATCAACTCCGACACCTGCGCCTCCATCGCTCTGGAGCCCACCTACTTTGACAAGACCTCCGACTATCCCGTGCCCGCGGAGGACAACAAGTACCTGCTGACCGCCCAGAACTGCTCCGCCACCCTGGACGAGGAGGGCAAGATCGTTCTGGTCACCGAGGACGTCCGCAACGGCAACGGCCGGGCCATCAAGTCCAAGCTCTGGTCCCCCAACCGCGTGGACAAGATTGAGTCTCCCGTCAACGCCATTTTCTGGATCATGAAGGACCCCACCATCCCCCCCATCGTGAAGCTCAGCGGCGCGTCCCTGGCCTCCGTCATGGGCGCCACCCTGGCCACCAAGCGCTCCAGCGCCGAGCGGCTCAAGGCCGGCGTGGACCCCAACGCCCTGGTGGTGGAGCCCTACGCCAACCCCTTCCGGACCTATCCGCTGGTGAACGACTATGAGAAGTTCAAGAAGCTGGTGGCCGAGAAGAACGTGGCCTGCTATATCATCAACACCGGCGACTTCATGGGCAAGAAGGTCCAGAAGGAGGACACTCTGGGCATCCTGGAGGCTGTGGTTGAGGGCAAGGCCGCCTTCAAGCCCTGGGGTCCCTTCGAGGACATCGAGATCCTGGAATGGGAGGGCTTCGTGCCTGATCTGAAGGATCATGAATATGTGGCTCAGCTGAAGGCCCGGATGCAGGACCGGCTGAACTACGTAGAGGGTCTCAAGGAGGCCGAGGGCGGCTTCAACGTGCTGCCTGACGACGCGGCCGCCGCCATCCGTAAGGTTGTGGACGAGGCCAACAGCCTGTAATTGTGCTCCAAACGGCGGGCAGACGATTTGTCTGCCCGCCGTTTCCAATATAGGAGGGATTTGTGGAAACGCTGAAAAAGCCTATCTGGCGAGTGCCGCTGGTATTGGGAGGCACCGGCCTGGTCTGCCGGATCATCGGATACATTCTGAGCTTTCTCTGGGTACCTATTCAAATAGCGCAGGGCCCCGGTCCGGAGGGGTCCTATGTCCTCACCACCGGCCATTTGTCGGCGATCATGGCTGTGATTTCCTTTGTTCTATTCTGGCTGGCGGGCTGGCGGCTGATCCGTGGGCTGACCCGGCGGGAGATCTTCCTCTCCGCCTCCATCATGGTGCTGGTCTGCGCCGCGCTGCTGGCCTGGAAGCAGATCAGCCAGGCCCTGGGCGGATACTCCCTCTGGGCCTACCGGTTCTATGCCCTGGCGGAGGGAACGCTGTGGGCCAGTCAGCTGCTGTACCGGGTTTTCGATGCCGTAACGGTGCCTTTGACGGTTCCCAGCCTCTTTGTACCGTACCTCTACCTGGTGTTTGGAAGGCGGAGCGTCTCGTCCTGAGGCGCTCCTGTTCTCTGGCCCGCACCTCCTGCCGCCTGGCGCATACACTGGATTGAAAGACCCAGGTCTTTCCTCAGTTACTTATTAGGAGGTATTGCAATGCCTGAGAAAGTTATGCCCGGTCCCGTATCGGACACCGGCGGCATCCGCGAGGCGGTTTGCATCCATACCAGGAAGATTTATGATTCCTGCCGAGAGGAAGATATCGCGCTTTTAAGGTATTGGTCGCCGAATGGCGCTCATGCAAATCACACAGGCCCCCGTACCAAAGCAAGGGGGCCTGTGTGCACCTTTGGAGAGAGGATGGCAGAATGGATTTTATGCTTGATGTTAATGGAGGAACCCGCTATGCTGTTTGAAACCTTTACCCCAATCCAGCCTGCTGACAGCACCCTGTGCGCCCGCTATCAGGACCGCCTGCCGGAGCCCCTGCTTCACGTCTGGCGGAAGTACGGTTTCGGTACCTTTCTGAACGGATATCTGAAAATGGTCAATCCCGAGGACTATCAGGACCTCCTTCAGGAGACCTGCACCCTGGGGAATACGGCTGTCCCCATCTTCGCTACGTCCCTGGCCGACCTCATCGTCTGGGACCGGAACCGCTATCTCCGGATCCTGCACTACCCGGCTGGTACCATCCAGGGAATGGCCGCCGGCTTCCAATTCTTTTGGGCAGACCTGGAAGAGGGCGCCTTTCATGACCGGTTTTTCAACCTTCCCCTATATGAGGCATCCGTCGCCAGACTGGGCCTCCCCCGCTTCCAGGAGTGCTTCGGCTGCGTCCCGCTGCCGGCCCTGGGCGGCAGGTTCCGCCCGGAGAACCTTCGCCGGTGCGGCCTTCAGGAGTACATTGCCCTGATCTGTCAAGTTGCGGGGGTCCTCGGCCTTTGACCGCGCTCCCCAAAATTCCCGCGCCCTTTCACATTTGTTGCAATTATCACTTCCGTTTGTTCCCCTCCCGGTTTATAATAACAACATCTTGTGGTTGGAGGGAACGTGTATGCGAATCTGTGGACTGCAAAAGCTCTCCATGGTGGATTTTCCTGGAAAATTAGCCGCCACGGTCTTCACCGGCGGATGCGATCTGCGGTGCCCCTTCTGCCACAACGCCCCCCTGGTCACCCGGGCGGCGGAGCAGCCGGAGCTCTCCCGGCAGGAGGTGCTGGACTTCCTGCGCTCCCGGCGGGGCCTTCTGGACGGCGTGGTGCTCTCCGGCGGCGAGCCTCTGCTGCACCCCGGCGCGGCGGACTTCCTCCGGGAGGTGCGGGACCTGGGCTTTTCCGTGAAGCTGGACACCAACGGCTGTCACCCGGCGGCTCTGGCGGAGATCCTGGAGCGGCGGCTTGTGGACTATGTGGCCATGGACATCAAGAATTCCCCGGAGAAGTATCCCCAAACCGTAGGCGTGCCGGCGTTCAACCTGGACCCGGTAAGGGAGAGCGTCCGTCTGCTGCGAGGCGGCACCGTGGATTATGAGTTCCGTACCACCGTGGTCCAGGGGCTCCACACCCCGGCGGACATGGAGTCCATCGGCCGCTGGCTGGAGGGCGCCCCCCGCTACTACCTCCAGCGATTTGTGGACTCCGGCGACTTGGTGGGCAGCGGCTGCCGCAGCCCGGAGCCGGAGGAACTTCGGGCCCTGGCGGAGGCTGCGGCCCCCTGGTTCCAGGAGGTCCAGCTGCGGGGCGTAGACTAGATTTAGCAGTCAACTGTCATTTCTCACGAAAATCAGCACCATATCTTGTGTTTCATTTCCTTGACTTTCCCCAGGGATATGATACAATGGACCCCGTTGAAATTTTCTAACAATTACCAAGGAGAGGATCGACTGATGTATCAAGTAACAAAGCGTGACGGTAAAATCGCCGATTTTGATATCTCTAAAATCAGCGTCGCCATTACCAAGGCCTTCCAGGCCACCCAGAAGGAATACAACCAGGACATCATCGACTTTCTGGCTCTGAAGGTCACTGCGGACTATCAGTCCAAGATCCACGAGGGCCGGATCACCGTGGAGGATATCCAGGACAGCGTGGAGAGCGTCCTGGGCAAGGCGGGCTACGAGGACGTGGCCAAGGCCTACATCCTCTACCGCAAGCAGCGGGAGAAGATCCGCAACCTGAACTCCACCATGCTGGACTACAAGGAGCTGGTGGACAACTATGTGAAGATCAACGACTGGCGTGTGAAGGAGAACTCCACCGTCACCTACTCCGTAGGCGGACTGATCCTCTCCAACTCCGGCGCCATCACCGCCAACTACTGGCTCAGCGAGGTCTATGACGAGGAGATCGCCCAGGCCCACAAGAGCGGCGACCTCCACCTCCACGACCTCTCCATGCTCACCGGCTACTGCGCCGGCTGGAGCCTCAAGCAGCTGATCCAGCAGGGCCTGGGCATCCCCGGCAAGATCAACTCCTCTCCCGCCAGCCACCTGAGCACCCTGTGCAACCAGATGGTGAACTTCCTGGGCATCATGCAGAACGAGTGGGCGGGGGCCCAGGCCTTCTCCTCCTTTGACACCTACCTGGCCCCCTTCGTCCGCGCGGACAATCTGACCCAGAAGGAGGTCAAGCAGTGCATCCAGTCCTTCGTCTATGGGGTGAACACTCCCTCCCGCTGGGGCACCCAGGCCCCCTTCTCCAACATCACCCTGGACTGGACCGTGCCCCGTGACCTGGCGGATCTGCCGGCCATCGTGGGCGGCAAGGAGCAGGACTTCACCTACGGCGACTGCAAGAGGGAAATGGACATGGTGAACAAGGCGTTCATCGAGATCATGACCGAGGGCGACGCCGACGGCCGGGGCTTCCAGTACCCGATCCCCACCTACTCCATTACCCGGGACTTTGACTGGAGCGACACGGAGAACAACCGTCTCCTCTTCGCGATGACCGCCAAGTACGGCACGCCCTACTTCTCCAACTACATCAACTCCGACATGGAGCCCTCCGACGTGCGCAGCATGTGCTGCCGCCTGCGTCTGGATCTGCGGGAGCTCCGGAAGAAGTCCGGCGGCTTCTTCGGCTCCGGCGAGTCCACCGGCTCCGTGGGCGTGGTGACCATCAACCTGCCCCGGATCGCCTATCTCTCCGCCACGCCGGAGGAGTTCTACCACCGGCTGGACCGGATGATGGACATCTCCGCCCGGTCCCTCAAGACCAAGCGCACGGTCATCACCCGCCTCATGGAGATCGGCCTCTATCCCTACACGAAGCACTATCTGGGCACCTTCGCCAACCACTTCTCCACCATCGGCCTGATCGGCATGAACGAGGTGGGCCTGAACGCCAAGTGGCTGCGGAAGGACCTGACCCATCCGGAGACCCAGGCCTTCGCCAAGGAGGTGCTGAACCACATGCGGGAGCGCCTGTCCGACTACCAGGAGATCTACGGCGACCTCTACAACCTGGAGGCCACCCCCGCCGAGTCCACCACCTACCGTCTTGCCAAGCATGACGTGGCGCTGTACCCGGACATCATCACCGCCGCCAGGAACGAGGGCGACACCCCCTACTACACCAACAGCTCCCACCTGCCCGTAGGCTTCACGGAGGACATCTTTGAGGCCCTGGCGGTGCAGGACGACCTCCAGACGCTGTACACCTCCGGCACGGTGTTCCACGCCTTCCTGGGCGAGAAGCTGCCGGACTGGAAGTCCGCAGCCACGCTGGTGCGGAAGATCGCGGAGAACTTCAAGCTCCCCTACTACACCATGTCCCCCACCTACTCCATCTGCCCGGAACACGGGTATGTCACCGGCGAGCACTTCTCCTGCCCCCACTGCGGCAAGACCACGGAGGTCTGGAGCCGGATCACGGGGTACTACCGTCCCATCCAGAACTGGAACGACGGCAAAGTGCAGGAGTTTGCGGACCGGAAGGAGTATGAGGTGGAGAACTCCCGGCTGGAGGGCCGCCGGCTCTGCGACCGGGAGGAGGTCACCGCCTCCGATGCGGGACAGTCCTCCACCTCCCCGGCGCCGGCTCAGGCGGACGGGCTGTACCTGTTCACCACGGCGACCTGTCCCAACTGCAAAATTGCGAAAAGCGAGCTGGAGAAGGCTGGGCTGGCCTACACGACGATGGATGTCAGCGAGCACATGGATCTGGTGACGGAGTATGGGATTCAGCAGGCGCCCACGCTGATTGTGCGGCATGGGGCGCAGGTTGAAAAGCTGGTGAATGCCTCCAGCATCAAGCGGTTTGCGACAGCAAAATAAAAGTTTCGGTCAAGCCTTTACAAAGGCTTGCGGGGTGCAGGGGCAGCGCCCCTGCCGGGGGTCCAGGGGGCGCCGCCCCCTGGGGCTGAGGCGGAACGCCTCATAAAAAATAGGACTTGCCATACAGCGTTCCAGGGGGAGTTTCCCCTGGAACCTGTTTGGCTATGGGAAAAACTCAGGCGGTTGGGGCTGGCGCGGAGAAGCAGGGAAGAATTGCTTCCTCTTTTCATATCGTTGATTGCTTCCGCTGGTTTGCGGCTGGCCGCAAACGACGCTTCTTCTGCTGTTTTTTGCCAGGGGCTTCGCCCCTGGGTTACGGGGGAGCTTACAAGGGCGCTGCCCCTGCACCCCGCAAGGGGGCGCCGCCCCCTGGACCCCCGCCGCCTTTTGAAAAAGGCGGCCCAAAACTTTTGACAGCGGCTTCGCCGCGGAGGTATCCATGGAACACGTTGACATTCTCATCATCGGCGCCGGGCCCGCCGGACTCACGGCCGCCATCTACGCCCGCCGGGCGGGCAAATCCGTCCTCCTCCTGGAAAAGTCCGCCATAGGCGGCCAGATCGCCTCCTCCCCTCAGGTGCAGAACTTCCCCGGCCTCCCCTCCATCTCCGGCGCGGAGCTGGCCGACCGCCTCTTTGACCAGGCCACCGCCCTGGGCGCCCGTCTGGAGCTGGAGGAGGTCCTGGAGATCCGGGACGGAGACCCCAAAACCGTCGTCACCGACTACGCCTCCTATACCTGCTCCGCCCTCATCTTTGCCGCCGGCATGACTCACCGCTCCCTGGGGCTGCCCCGGGAGGACACCCTTCCCGGCATCTCCTTCTGCGCCGTCTGTGACGGAGCGTTCTATGCCGGGAAGGATACCGCCGTCTGCGGCGGCGGCAATACCGCCCTCCAGGACGCCCTCTATCTCTCCGGTCTCTGCCGTCAGGTCACCCTGATCCACCGGCGCGGGACCTTCCGGGGGGACCCGATCCTGGTGGACACCCTGCGCCAGCGGCCCAACGTCTCCTTCGCCCTGGATACCGTCATCGAGGAGCTCCTGGGCACGGACGCCCTCACCGGCCTCCGCCTGCGCTCCCCCGGCAAAACCTGGGACCTCCCCGTCTCCGGCCTCTTCCAGGCCGTGGGCCAGCTGCCTCAGACCGCCCTCATCTCCCCGCTCCTCCCCCTGGACGGCGCTGGGTTCCTCTCCGCCGGCGAAGACTGCCGCACGTCCCGCCCCGGAATCTTTGCCGCCGGGGACTGCCGCGCCAAGTCCCTCCGCCAGCTCACCACCGCCTGTGCCGACGGCTCCTCCGCCGCCACAGCCGCCGTCCGGTATCTGGAGGCCCTGTCCCCGGACACCCCCTCTGTTCCCGTACTTTAAGAAGCTGTACCAATAGGTGACGGTATGCAGATTGGCAAGAAAAATTTTTGCCTGGCAAGGAAGAAACTCGCAGGAATCCTGACGGATTTCAAG